>CALDJN010000393.1 GCA_937901695.1 uncultured Anaerocolumna sp. | reverse complement strand
CATTCTGAGAGCAAATTCAGCTTGCTGAATTATGCTCGAAGAATCTCGCTTTAAAATGAGATTCTTCGCTACGCTCAGAATGACACGCTTTCATAGCAATGACAGTTCGGCATCCTAAGCAAGTTTTGAGATCCTTCGCTGCGCTCAGAATGACAGTTTTGCAGCAGCCCATTATCTAGTCAGCAAATATGCTTTTCAATTGTTCAACAATTTGATTAAATTCAGGCTTTTCATCTACTCCTTGGCGTAAGAATTCATTTACTGCTTCTATTTTAGAAATAGCATAATCAATGCTTTTATTGGAACCATTTTTATATGCACCGATATTGATTAAATCTTCTGCTTCATTATAAGTAGCCAATACCATCTTTAGTTTACCTGAAAGCTCTTTGTGTTCAGCTGTAACAATGGATGACATAACACGGGAAATACTTTGTAATACATCAATTGCAGGGTAATGATTCTTGTTAGCCATCTTACGTGTCAGCATAATATGTCCGTCTAATATACCCCTTGCCGTATCGGTAATTGGTTCGTTAAAATCATCACCATCTACTAAGACAGTATATAAACCAGTTATGGAACCATTTTCTGCATATCCCGCTCGTTCTAAGAGCTTTGGCATCTCAGAATATACGCTGGGCGGATATCCTCTGGTTACCGGCGGTTCGCCGGAAGCTAAACCAATCTCCCTTTGTGCCATGGAAAAACGAGTAAGGGAATCCATCATTAATAAGACGTCTTTTCCCTTATCCCTGAAATATTCAGCAATTGCTGTAGCCGTTTGGGCAGCCTTTTTACGAATTAAAGCTGGCTTATCTGAGGTTGCAACTACTACTACAGAACGTTTCATACCCTCTTCCCCCAGATCCCGTTCAATAAATTCACGAACTTCCCTGCCACGTTCACCAATAAGAGCAATTACATTAATATCCGCTTTGGTATTTCTTGCAAACATACCTAATAATGTACTTTTTCCAACACCACTACCAGCAAATATACCAATTCTCTGGCCCTTACCTACTGTAATCATTCCATCCACAGCTTTTACTCCCAGTGGTAAAACCTGATCAATTAATTTGCGTTTCATAGGATCCGGCGGAGGCGCTAAAACCGAGTAAAAATCATGTAAGTCCAATTCAGAACCATCAATGGGATTACCTAAGCCGTCTAAAGTTTCACCTAGCAATTCATCTCCTACCGGTACTTTCAGTGGTGCCATAGTTGATTCCACTGTACTGCCAATGCCAATACCTTCAACATTACCATATGGCATCAGCAGAATTCTATCTTCCCGAAAGCCAACTACCTCTGCCATTACTGTCTGAGTCCTGTCATTGGAAACAATATAGCATAAGTCGTTTAAGTTGGCATTGGGTCCTATGGATTCAATGGTTAAACCAACTACTTTAACAACTTTTCCAAGTGTTTTTTCATAATTTTTATCAAGTAAATCACTGTACTTATTAAAATCAACAGTCATATTTATATGTACCAAACCTTCTTAGATTAATTCCAACGTAAAAAAGTCATTTCTATTTTTTAATTTGTTGAAACTATTATTTAAGTCATTTCTATATATATTAACAATGGGAAAGAAGCTTTAAATCTTCCATTAAGCCATTTAACTCTACATCTAAACTGCAATTAATTACTCTATTGTCTGTTTCTATGAAACATTGATTTTTATTTAAATCTTTGTCCATAACAATTTCAATAATACTATCTTTCATAACCAAATCATGCAGCTCTTCTTTTTTTGATAATACCAGTTCATAATCATCCTTAGAAGTTTTAATTAAATAATTCTTGCTCTTATCTCCATGAATTAACCCATTGTGAAGCAGATGTAAGATAACTTCTTTTTTATCTTCTACTATAATGCCTGTGATTTTTTCTATATAACTACACATTAGTTTTACAAATTCAGGTTCTAATTCTTCGATTTGTTTTTGGTAATCTGCTTTTTGTTTTTGAATTAACTTATCTAATTCTATCTTCGCCTCTTCGGTGGCGGCTTTACCTTTATCAAACCCTTCCTTGTAACCCTTCTGACAAGCTTCTTCATATAAGGAATCACAAGTTTTTTTCGCATTTTCTTCAGCTTTGACCATTATATCTGCAGCTTGCTTATTTGCTGCCCCTATAATATCTTCACTCTGCTGTTTGACTAAGTTCTCTTCTTCCTCTGTAAGCTTTGTTTCAACTACAGTAGCTTTCAGCCCTTCTTTAAAAAAGCCTTCCTCTGTTGCTGCTAGTTCATCTTCTGCCTGGTCTGCATACATATCTTGTGTAAATCGGTCAAGGAAGAGCTTTTCACATAGCTCATTCGTATCAATCACTTTCTTTTCACTATGATGAATATAAACAAATTGAGATTTTATAATATTAGACAACTATTTCGTCACCTCCACCTCTGGAAATAATAATTTCAGCGGAATCCTCTAATTTTCTAATAACATTGACAATCTTCTGCTGTGCTTCCTCAACATCTTTCAAACGTACAGGTCCCATAAATTCCATATCTTCTCTTATCATAGTGCCAAGACGTTTTGATAAGTTATTAAAGATAACTTGTTGAACCTCTTCAGAAGAACCTTTAAGAGCAACAGCCAATTCGTTATTATCAATTTCTCTAAGAACTCTTTGAATGGATTTATCATCCAAGGAAAGAATATCTTCGAATACGAACATTTTTCTTCTAATTTCATCAGCCAATTCTGGATCTTCAATTTCAAGAGTTTCCATAATGTGCTTTTCAGTTCCTCTGTCAACGGTATTGAGGATTGCAACGATTGCATCTACGCCGCCAACAATGGTGTAGTCTTGATTTACTAAAGAAGATAGCTTACGTTCCAGCACTCTTTCAACTTCTTTAATAACATCTGGTGATGTGCGATCCATTTGGGCTATACGTCTTGCAACATCTGCCTGCTTATCTGGCGGTAGTGATGATATAATCGCAGAAGCCTGTGCAGATGATAAATAGGACAAGATAAGGGCAATTGTTTGCGGATGTTCATCCTGTATAAAGTTTAACATCTGAGAAGCATCCGCCTTACGAACGAATTCAAATGGTCTGACTTGTAAGGAAGCAGTTAATTTGCCAATAACATTTTTCGCTTTTTCCTCGCCAAGTGCTTTTTCCAATAATTCTTTCGCATAAGCAATACCGCCCTCTGTAATATATTGCTGTGCCAAACATATTTCGTAAAATTCATTTAATATTTGTTCCTTCGTCGCTGGAGAAACACTTCTTGTATTAGCGATTTCTAGTGTTAACTGCTCTATTTCATCTTCTTTTAAGTGCTTAAATATTCTAGCCGATTTTTCAGGACCAAGAGCAATTAATAGCACTGCAGCTTTTTGTACCCCTGATAATTCATTTGCCTTAGCCATATGCTATCCTCCTTTAGACTAATTCCATTCGTCGGTGAGCCAGTTTCTTAATAGCTGTGCAACCGCTTCCGGATTCTCATCAACAAATTTCTCAATCATCTTCTTGGTCTCTGATCTTTCTGAAAATTCAATATCATCTAAAGTTTGATTTTCCCTAGTAGTTGCTAAGAGCTGCTCTACCGATAATTCTGGCTCTAATTCTGTTACTTCAACTGGTGAAGTACCCTTAAATACTACAAATAATAGTAAAGCTATGATTAAAACAGCAAGAGCGATTTGTAAGTATAAAGTCCAGTTATTCGTAGTTTGTGCAGGTATAAACACAGGCTGTTCATAAGCTAAGATTTGAATCTTATCCCTGGCAATGCCTGTAGCCAGCGAAACTAAAGTATAAACTTCTTCATCTACTTTTAATTGTTTTCTTCCATCGTTTGCCAGAACATATTCTTCAAAGGTCATATCCTTTAATAAACCTTGCAGTTTTAAATCTTCCTCTTTGTATGGTACAACCTTTGTACATACAATACTGCCGGATGATTTCTCTGGAATAACTGCTCCTACTTCACGTTTCGTATTGGTAACTCTTTCACTTGGCAAGTACTCAATCTGTTGAGTAGAAACGGTGGAACCATTATTACCCTTTTGAATATTATATGTAGTTTCGTCATTAGAATCTGTTCCGGGAATTCCACCACTGGAACCATCTGTATTCTGGGCTTCATAAGAATAATAATTCTTATATAAACCTTGTTCCTGCCCATCTGCAGGTATTTGCTCCGTGAATAATTCCTCTACCCTATCCATATTAAGTGACCAGTTAAACATAGGCTGGACATCATCATATCCTAATTTCATCATTAA
This sequence comes from uncultured Anaerocolumna sp., assembly GCA_937901695.1. Lineage (GTDB taxonomy): Bacteria > Bacillota > Clostridia > Lachnospirales > Lachnospiraceae > Anaerocolumna. Next base: position 12,396 of record CALDJN010000393.1, on the reverse strand, counting down.
TAGTAATATATTATTATTGTATGTATTCTGAAGTTTTTCTTTATACTCTAAAACGGAATTTGCACTTCCCGAATATAAGTCATCTTTGCCGCCAAATAGCAAATTGCCATTTTGGTCAATGACTTTTATCTTGTCTGTAGATTCATTGCCGATAGCCGCTGCAACATATTCTGCAACTGTTTCAGCTGTCTTAATTTCAAAATCCTTTGTTATGGTTAATGCAACGCTTGCAGGATAATCCTGTTTTTCCTGCAATACACTATAACTATTATCTTCAGGAACATAAGTTACTTGGGCATCCTTTATTCCCTTCATAGTAATCAAATATTTTCTAATTTCAGATTGTAAGTATAGATGATTTTTAAGATTTCTGTCTTTATTTGTTGTACTTAGGTCATTATTCAAAAGTGTTTCTACTGTAAAACCTGAAGACGGAACATCACTTCCTGCTATTAACAGAAGTGCATCTGCATGTTTCTTTTTATCAACTGAAATTGTTACATTATCATCTTCCAGTTTATATTCGATGCCTTCTCCTTTTAATAGTTCTGCAACTTTACTGGCATCTTTTGGTGTTTCACAAACAAGTAAAGTTTCAAAATGTGTTCTGCTTAAGATAACATATAAAATAATTAACGCCAAAAAGACAGCAGCAATTACGCTTACAATAATCGTCTTCTGTTTACTTGAATACTTATTCCATTGTTCTTTTAATTGAATTGGTATCTTCTTTAATCTATCTGCCATCTCATTGCTCCCCTAGTCACTAAGTTAAAATTGTAGATTCATAATCTCTTTATAAGCTTCCAAGACTTTGTTTCTTACAGCAACTGTATACTGTAAAGAAATATTCGCTTTTTCTTGAGCCGCTTGAAGATCATGAGTACTATCTGTTAATCCTAATGCATAGGAAATTTCAGCTTGTTCCGCAGCATTGGTTAAATTATTAGTTTCTTTAACCATCGAAAGTGCAGATTGAAATAACTTATCAAAAGTTTCATTTCTGTTTGTTTTTGTTATATTACTATTATCTTTATATAAGTTATTTAAGCTAGATAAACCATTTAAAGATGATATGTCCATTTCTTCCTCTTTCCTGCATATATCCGATTATATACGCATTCATTATTAGTTTGATAATATTTTATCATTTACCAACCTCTAAACCTTTTAAAGCCATATTTTTTGTTGCGTTAAATGCTGTAACATTGGCTTCGAAGGCTCTACTTGCATCGATTAGGTTTGTCATTTCTGTTACTGTATTTACATTTGGATATGTTACATAACCTTCTGCATCCGCATCCGGATGGGATGGGTCATAAACCTTGTTCATTGGAGTTGCGGTATCCTTAACTATCTGTGTTACTTTCACTCCGCTTCCATTTCTTGCACCTGTGGCACTATTTAAAAAGCCTGCAAAAGGTGCTGGTGTTTTTTCTGCAAATACAACAGTCTGACGTTTATAGGGTAGTCCGTTCTCATCTCTAGTAGTATTTACGTTAGCAATATTCTGAGATATAATATCCATTCGCAATCTTTGTGCGCTCATACCACTGGCACTAATATTCATTCCATTCATGTAAGACATAGTTTACCTCCTAATTGCCACTAAGCACAGCTTTAATTCTGCTAAATTCTTTTGTCATGGAATCTAAAAGGGTATAATATCGAATCTGATTTTCCGTAAGATTTGCGTTCTCTGCATCAATATCAACATTATTACCATCTAAACGGTAGGACAAATTGGCATGATCTGTATAAACAGTAGCCTCTAAAGAGTTTAAATTGGCATTTGCCACTTTTTGATCCAAGGAGCCTTTTCCCGACATTTCCCGCATTAGATATGTTTGAAATTGAATATCTTTTCTTTTATAATTAGGTGTACCAACATTAGCAATGTTATTGGATATCAACTCATTTCTGAGCCAGCTTGCATCAGCAGCTTTATCTAATATATTAACATAGTTGAATGCATTGGATTGTATCATTTTACCCCTCTCCTTTCATTTAAACATATTATAATTATAATTAGACAAAAAGACAAGGAGTATTTTGAAAAATAGGCTTTTAATACCATATCTTGTAGTAAAAAATCGAAAAAAAGGGATTTATAAGCTATATGAGCTCACAAATCCTTTATTATTCTACATAATTATAATAATATTTTGTATAAACTTTATAAATTTCATGTAAATTTTATTTTTTTATTTTCTTTAATTCATCAAAAACTACATCATTTATTACCTTTATATAAGTACCTTTCATACCGGATGATCTTGATTCAATAACGCCAGCACTTTCAAACTTTCTAAGAGCATTTACAATTACTGATCTGGTAATACCTACTCTATCTGCAATTTTACTTGCAACTAAAATTCCTTCATTGCCATCTAACTCTTCGAATATATGTGTAATTGCCTCAAGTTCAGAAAATGATAAGGTGCTAATGGCAGATTTTACAATCTGGACTTTTCGATTCTCTTCTGCATTTTCCTCATTTACAGAGCGCATCATTTCAAGACCCACAACTGTAGTTCCATATTCACTTAGGATAATATCATCAATATCATATTGATTATTGGTTTTATAAAGGAATAAAGTTCCCAATCTTTCGCCAGCAATATCAATTGGTGTTATGATTGCCTGATAATCATTCACATTGTCGAATTCAAATCCTAATGTTAATAAGTTAACATTTTCTTTCGTTGACAGTACGTTTAACAGCCTTTCATTGAGTAAGGTGTCGATATAACCACCAACAGTATCTTTAATTAACTCTTTGATTTCTACAATATCATCACGATTCTTAATTCCCAGGACTTTTCCTTTTTTACTGATTACAAGAATATTGGATTCCAGAATATCTCCTAATACTTCACATATGTCGTTAAATACAACTTTTTGTGAATTATTGTTGTGTAAAAGTTTATTAATCTTTCTTGTCTTATCTAGCAACTGTACGCTCATGTAATGACCTCCTAGTACTCCCCACCTATAAGAATACTTATTTAATTCTGTATATCATAACAGTAAAATTAATAAATAATAGGCTAAAATACTGCTATGGTTTCAATATTAACATATATTTTTATTAAAAACAATAGCCAATTCATGAAATTTATACAAATTGGCCAAATTATACATACGATTCAACAAATTATTTACTTATTTACTGCTACATAACCACATTTTTCGTCATTACAAACTAATTTTGTACCTTTTTCTAACATATAGCTACCACATTTTGGACATTTTTGTGTGGAAGGCTTTTGCCAAGTCATAAATTCACATTCTGGATTATTTTCACATCCAAAATATCTTCTGCCTTTTTTTGTTTTGCGAATAACTATATCTTTTCCACAAATCGGGCATGGTACACCTATTTTCTCTAAATATGGCTTCGTATTTCTACACTCGGGGAAACCTGGACAACCAAGAAATTTACCATGTGGTCCATACTTAATCACCATATTTCTGCCACATTCTTCACAGATTACATCTGTTTCCTCATCTTCAATTTTAATTTCTTCCAATTCCTTTTCCGCTTGTTTTACTGCTTCAGCTAAATCAGGATAGAAATTGCGTATTACGGTTTTCCAATTAACAGTGCCATCTTCTACCCTGTCTAATAAGGATTCTAAATTAGCAGTAAAATTCACATCAACAATACTGGAAAATGCTTTCTTCATAATGTTGTTTACTATTTCGCCAAGCTCTGTAACATAAAGATTTTTATTTTCCTTAACAATATATCTTCTGGCAAGGATGGTTGTAATAGTTGGTGCGTAAGTACTTGGCCTTCCTATTCCCAATTCTTCTAAAGTCTTTACTAAGGAAGCTTCCGTATAATGAGCCGGTGGCTGGGTAAAATGCTGGGATTTATTTAATTCCTGTAAAATAAGTTCCGAATCTTCAGATATATCTTTTAATGAAGTTTTATTCTGTTCCTCATCTTCATCTGTGGTATATACAGACATGTAACCCTCAAATATTAATTTAGAAGCTGAAGTAGAAAATTTATAACCATTACCATCTATTTTTACTGTTGTAGTTTCATACTTAGCTGGCTGCATTCTACTTGCAACAAATCGTTTCCAAATAAGCTGATACAAACGAAATTGATCTCTGGATAGTGATTCCTTTACAACAACTGGAGTTAACGTTACATAGGTTGGTCTGATGGCTTCATGTGCATCTTGAATTCTTTTCTTGCTTTCTTTTACATCTTCTTTATTAGATATAAATTTTTCACCATAGTTTTCACCTATAAATTCCCTGACATTGGCATCTGCCTCTTCAGAGATACGAACAGAGTCGGTACGCAGGTAAGTTATTAAACCAACGGTACCATGTCCTTTAATATCAACACCTTCATATAATTGCTGGGCAAGGCTCATTGTCTTTGAAGTGGAAAAATTAAGAGTCTTAGCAGCTTCCTGTTGTAAAGTACTGGTTGTAAATGGAAGTGGTGCTTTCTTTTGTCTTTCACTCTTTTTAATCTCAGTTATTTTGTAAGCTGCATTTTCCAGCTCTTTTAAAACTTGATTCATTTCTTCTTCTGAATGAATTACTATTTTGCTATTATCTTTGCCAGCTAGCTTAGCAATTAAAGGATGCTTGTCACCTTTTACCTGAAAGGTTGCTTCTAAGTTCCAATATTCTTCCGGTAGAAATGCATTAATTTCATCTTCTCTGTCACAAATAATTCGTAGTGCAACAGATTGAACACGTCCTGCACTTAGACCTCTTTTCACTTTAGCCCATAGTAATGGGCTTATACTATAGCCTACCATACGGTCAAGGATTCGTCTGGTTTGTTGAGAATCTACTAAATTCATATCAATATCTCTGGCTTGTTTTATAGAATTCTTAACTGCATTCTTAGTAATTTCATTAAAAGTAATTCTGCTGGTATTGTTTTTGTCCAGTTTTAAAGTCTGATACAAATGCCAGGAAATGGCTTCCCCTTCCCGGTCAGGGTCAGTTGCCAGATATACTTTATTTGCTTTTTTTACTTCTTTTCGTAACTTGGCAAGCAGCTCTCCTTTTCCACGTATGGTTATATATTTCGGTTCATAATCATTATCCACATCAATACCTAACTGACTCTTTGGTAAATCACGAACATGTCCATTAGAAGCCATTACTTCATAATTGGTTCCTAAAAACTTTTTTATAGTCTTAGCCTTTGCCGGCGATTCTACGATTACTAAATTTTTAGACACTTACCATTCACTCCCCTATATTTTTTGTCGCCTTCTGATAATTTTATAGAATATATACATAATAATTCTTTCTAACCTGCTTTATATAATTCTTTAGTTCTAAGTTTAAAAGAATTTCAGATAATTCATGTATACTAAAATTAGTTTCTCCTGCAATCTCATTCATATGCTTCGGGAAGAAACTTAAACTATCATATACCATTTTTTCTTTGGTTTCAAGCAATTTATAGTTTTTTTTCATATCCTTCTCACTATTTTTATAATTAAGGAAGAAATCTTCTAGTATATCTTCTGGTTCTGAAACTAATTTTGCACCTATCTTTATTAAATTATTACAACCTTTACTCAGTTGGTCATTAATCCGTCCCGGCATAGCATAAATGTTCTTTCCCTGCTCCAATCCAATGTCTACTGTTATTAAAGAGCCGCTTTTTTCTTTTGCTTCTACTACAAATATTCCATCACAGATTCCACTAATGATACGGTTTCTCATTGGAAAGAATCCGGGATTGGGATTCACTCCTATTCCATATTCTGATATAATTCCCCCTTGCTTCTGCATATCCATATAAAGAGAAAAATTCTCAATTGGATAACATATATCGATTCCGCTTCCTAAAACCCCATATGTGCTTCCACCTCCAGCCAGTGCTCCTTCATGGGCAAACCCATCAATTCCTCTAGCCAATCCGCTAATAACTTGCAAACCGGCTTTCGCCAATTCCCCAGCGAAATATTTTGTAACCTCCCTGCCATAATCAGAGCAGTTTCTGGCACCTATTACAGCAATAGAACCAATATGATTCTTTGGAAGATTCCCTTTTACATAAAGTGCAAAGGGAGGATTAAAAATATTACGGAGCTTATCAGGATACTGAGTGTCCTCTTTTGTTACAAAATATATGCCCTTATCAATAACTTTAGCATAACTTTCTTTAATTCTTACAGAATCCTTACTTTTATGAATCATATGTCTATCTGCATCCGTTAATTCCTTCAAAAGTTCTAATCCTTTTTCACTTTCATGAAATGCTCCCTCCGGAGTCTCATACATATCTAAAATAGCTTGTATTTTCTTTAATCCAATATTATGAATATTACATAACCAAAACCAGTATTCTTTATTATTCATAGTCAGGCTCCTTTTATTCTTCCCAATACTTTTTGTCTAAACTTCTATAACAGATTGCTTCACTTAAATGTTTTAAATTAATATTTTCTGCACTATCTAAATCCGCAATTGTCCTGGCAACCTTAAGAATTCTATGATATGCCCGGGCACTTAAATTCATCTTGGTAAATGCTTTTTCTATAAGAATTTGCTCCTCTTTTCCTAACTTACAGTACTTAGATATGGTTTTCGGAGTTAATTGAGAATTATAGTTAAAGTTTTCATTGCGATACCGCTGCATCTGAACCTCTCTTACTTTCATTACCCGTTCTCTTATATTCTTTGAAGTCTCAGAAACTTTCTTCTCTTTCAAATCTTTATAACTTACCTGTAAGGTTTCAATGCAGATATCTATACGATCCAGTAAAGGTCTGCTGATTTTACCAAGATATCTTTTTACCTGATTGGGTGAACAATTACACTTGCTCCGATCAGGGTAATGTCCGCAGGAACAAGGGTTCATGGCAGCAACCATCATGAAGTTAGCCGGGTATCGGAAAGTGCCTTGTAATCTGGTAATGGTAACCTCATTTTCCTCTAAAGGCTGTCTTAATATTTCAATGGTATTTCGATTAAATTCAGGAAATTCATCTAAAAATAGAACTCCAAAATGGGATAGGCTAATTTCGCCTGGCATAGGAGTTCCGCCACCTCCAGTTAAGGCTGCAGTTGTTATGGTGTGGTGTGGAGACCGAAATGGTCTTTTAAGAATTAAAGACTGATTATTATTAAGTAATCCTGATACGCTATAGATTTTAGATATTTCAAGGCTTTCCTCAAAGGAAAGTTCCGGCATAATGGTTGGAATTCGTTTTGCCAGCATGGTTTTACCTGCTCCAGGCGGTCCAACCATTAATATGTTATGCATACCAGAAGCTGCTACTTCAATGGCTCTTTTCGCTAACTCCTGACCTGTTACGTCTGAAAAATCAATATCTTCCTTTTCCGTATGATTTGAAAAAAGTTCCTCTACATCAAGAAAATAAGGTTCTAAAAGGGAATCATTGTTTAAAAATCGAATCACTTCCTGAAGGCTGCTTACACCGTATACATCTATTCCCTGCACTACTGCACCTTCTTTAATATTGCTGACTGGAACAATGCATCTGGTAAATCCTTGTTTAAAGGCAGTATAAACAATAGGCAGAACACCATTTACTTTATTGATTTCACCATTTAAACTAAGTTCACCTATGAATAAGGTATGTTCAAGATTTTCTTGGGGAATGTAACCGAAAGCGGTTAATATAGCGATTGCAATAGGAAGATCGAAGGCAGTACCTTCTTTTCGAATATCAGCAGGTGATAGATTAATGGTAATTCTTTTAGGTGGCAGATGATAACCAGAATTCTTGAGGGAAATTCGAACCCTTTCCCTTGCCTCCCGTACCTCCGAACCTAAATAACCTACTAAATCAAACATAGGCAATCCATCGCTTACATCTGCTTCTACAGTAACGATCATACCGTCTATTCCGTTGACGGCTGCACTTAGTGCTTTACTAAACATTTCATAACTCCTTCCATTGTCTCTCTCCAATGAAGGAAGCATTCATCCATGGTCAGTATAGCAGAGTATTTGTAAATTTACAAGATTTTTTTAGGTAATCTGAGACATGCGGAAAGGAGAAAAGGAAAGGAGTTTTTTAGAAAGAAAGTTTTTAGGGTGGAAACCTTTGTAAAATAGAAAATTGTCATTCTGAGAGCGTTTTTTGCTCGAAGAATCTCTCTTTAAAAGCGAGATTCTTCGCTTAAAATTTAGCTGCGCTAAATTTACGCTCAGAATGACAATTTTAAAACAATTACTTCTGCTTATACTTCTACTTCTAATATCTACTTCTACTTCTAATATCTACTTCTACTTCTAATACCTACCTCTACTTCTACCTCCCCTTCTCCTTCTAAAAAATATGATGTATATCTTCAATACGATAATTTATTACATAACGTAATATTTCTTCCATAAATGCCATTCCCATTGCAAAAAAGGATAACACAATAATTAGGAAAAAGGCTGTCTTATCATAAATCAATTTGGTTTCTGATTGTTTGATATTTGCTATTAATATTTCTATACCTAATAATATAAAAACAATTGGCCAAAGTTTCAATATGAATTCATAAGACAAATCAGGTATAAAAATGCGAAGAAGAAATAACATGCCAAAGGTAACTAACAGGATTCCAAAGGTTAAAGTTCCAACTCTATGAATTCTCATTGTGATTGCCCCCTTTATCTTCTAATAAATCCAGTTCTTTTTTCTTTCCACGAATTAAATAAACGCCTAAAGCAATGATTGCAAAACTAATAAGTGTCTGAGGTCCATAATAACTTAATGAATTTATAAATTCTCTAAATATATCTGGTAACAAATACATAAACATATGATTCAAATTATTCCACAGAGTAGACACTCCAACTACAATTAAAAATATTGCAATGACGTTTTTATATTTTCTGGCTAATGACAAAGCTTTATCTTTGTCTCCATCAAAGTTAAAAATAAAGTTGTCTTCTACTGCAAAGAATTCATCATCTGGTAATGAACGAAGATTGTGAACTGTAAAAAAGCTGTAAAACCACACAATTGGCAGTACGAACATAAAAGGACTGATTCCCGACCAAACTGAGAAGGCAATTATTAAGAAAAAAACTGCCATTGTACTAACTCCTCTTTTCATAAAGCCCAAGTACATCTCTCCCGCTCCAGGTAATAGGGAGAATATGAAAGTAAAAAATCCATTCTTTTTATTTGTCATAATTATTATCCTCCATTTTTATAATTCCATTGGAAAAGTTAAATAAGTTTTCATTAAGTGAATCTGTACCTTCCCTAATTCTATTTGTTATAGATAATGTATTGGATTGCTTCTTAATATCAGGCTGTATTTTGATTAAACCATCTGCATTATATAAATTCATAAATAATAGTAACATAATAAATGCTCCAACAGTTGCAGCTCCAACCTTAAGGCTGTAGAGAATAAGCTGCATTCTCTTTGTCATTTCCTTGGCATTCTTAACAAATTGAACCTCTGCTCTCTTGGAAGCCGTTAATATATTCTGTTTCAAGTCTGGTGGAACTGGAACTATATCTGCTTCCATAAAATCAGCCAATTTTTCAGAACAATAATCACATTGGCTAATATGTGTGAGGAACTTTATTTGTTCCTCTTGGTTCAGTTTATCTTGCTGAAATGCCAGATATATATCATCAGAAATATGGCAATTTTCTATCATTTTAATACGGCCTCCTTTTCATATTTTTTCCGAAGCATTGCTTTTGCCCGGTAAATCTGAGTTTGAACAGTTTTTAAATTCTTACCTGTTTTATCTGCAATATCAGCTGCAGATCTTTCATAATAAAAATACTCTAATGCAATTTCTTTATAAGGGGTTTGTAATTGATTACACCGCTCCAGCAGTTGGTGTTTGATTTCATTATCAAGAACCTTTTCTTCCAAAGTAGGCGAATTATCTTTTTGAATAAGGAAATATTCATCTTCAACAGGAATACTTCTTCTTTCAGCCCTTTTCAAATAATCCAAACATTTATTGGTTGCTATTCGACAGAGCCAGGCCTTTTCCTTATCTCTGTCAAAGGAAGAGAGATTTTTATAAGCGGATAAGAAAGTCTCCTGAGCCAAATCTTCAGCTTCAAAGTAATCTTTTACTATCTTAAAACATACTGAAAATACTAAATTCTGATATGTATCAATTAGATACTCATAATAAACTTCATTACTAATATAATCCGCCTCCTTTCTCTCTTAATAATTAAAACGAATTTGCATTTAAAATGTCTTCAACTTTTTCAAAAAATTTATAACAAAATTAAAATTATTTTTTAATTTCCCTATAATTAAAAAAAGCTATTGATATTTCAGACCATATGTTCTATTATAAGTGAACAAAGAATTAATTTTAAAGATAAATTGATTAATAAAATACTGAAATATATGGTGTAAATATAACAAAAGTCAAAGCGGATATTCGCAATCCTCTTACGCTACTTGCCCATAACCTTATTAATATAAAATACCACTTGTAATGATTGAAATTCTTAAATATCTCACTCTATATTACCGTTAATTTAAGAAAAAGCAAATCTTTTATAAAGAATCTTGGAGAAACATATGCATGAATCAATTGTAAAAGGAATCTTATCTGCCCAAAATGGAATGAATATCTATCGTGGCTGTACTCATGGCTGTATTTACTGTGATTCCAGAAGTAAATGTTATCAGATAAATCATGAATTTGAAGACATAGAAATTAAGGTGAATGCGCCTGAATTATTAGAAGAAGCTCTACGAAGGAAAAGGAAGAAATCCATGATTAGTACCGGAGCTATGACCGATCCCTATATTCACTTGGAAGAAAAGCTGGGGAACACAAGAAAATGTTTAGAAATCATAGAAGCCTATGGATTTGGTCTTGCCATACAAACAAAATCAGCTAGAATCTTACGAGATTTAGATTTATTAAAGAAAATAAATGAAAAGTCAAAATGTGTAGTACAAATGACTTTAACTACGCATGATGAAGAACTATGCAAAATAATTGAACCAAATGTAAGCACCACAAAAGAAAGGTATGAAGTTTTAAAAATCATGCATGAAGCCGGAATACCTACCATTGTCTGGTTGTGCCCAATCCTGCCCTATATTAATGATACTGAAGAAAATATAAGAGGGATTTTAAATTATTCCACAAAAGCAAAGGTATATGGAATTATATGCTTTGGAATGGGATTGACTTTAAGAGAAGGAAATCGAGAATATTTCTATCAAAAATTAGGTGAACACTTTCCTGGAATGAAAGAAAAATATATAAGCAAGTACGGAAACGCTTATGAAATCCACAGTCCGAATAACGCAAAGCTAATGAAAATACTAAAAGAAACCTGCACCGCTCACCATATACACGATACAAATGCATGTTTTCAATACCTGCATCAATATGAGGCGAAAAATCAGTATGAACAGATTACATTTCCGGGTTTTGATGATATCTTGTAATTAAAAGTCTGATAAATTAAGTCAAAATCAGAGGACTTGCCTGTTTCAGCAGGAGCTTGAACTCCTGCTGAAATGCCACAGGACTTCCATTCATTAGGAAACCCTCATTTGCCTTGAATTTGAATCGATTTAAGCTAATTATTGTATAGCTAATTACTGTATAGCTAATTACTGTATAGCTAATTAATCATAGTTAATTACTAGATCCTAACATTAATTATCTAAAATTTTCTTTAACTCATTCATAAAAGTATTTACATCTTTAAATTCACGGTAAACAGATGCAAATCTTACATAAGCAACCGGATCCAGTTCCTTTAATTTATCCATAACAATCTCACCGATAACAGAACTATGTACTTCTTTTTCTTCTCTATTAAAAATTGCAGTCTCAATTTCATCTACTAATTGATTAATCTGGTCTACGGAAATAGGACGCTTATGGCAGGAACGGAAAACACCTGCTTCAATTTTCGAACGATCATAAGACTCACGGTTATTATCCTTCTTTATAACAACCAGGGGAATAGCCTCAAGCTTTTCGTAAGTGGTGAACCTCTTATTACATTCATCACATTGACGTCTTCTCCTAATAGAATTATTATCATCAGAAGGCCTTGAATCTATAACTCTAGTATTTTCCTTCCCACAAAATGGGCACTTCATAATAATACCTCCTTAAATTCCCAGCAATATAATACTCTTACGTAGATTATAAGTAAAATATCTTCCAAGGTCAAGAAATATCCAACATATAATAGAAGAAGTATCATATATTAGTTAATAAATCAATATTCAATACATTTAGTGGAGGTTTTGTCATGCGAATGTGTGAATTAAAGGAAAAAGAAGTTATAAATTGTAGAGATGGTGAAAGACTTGGTTTCGTTTGCGACATAGAATTCGACATAACTACCGGAATAATAATAAAAATAATCGTCCCCGGTCCCTGCAAAATCTGGGGCATCCTAGGCCGAG
>CALDJN010000392.1 GCA_937901695.1 uncultured Anaerocolumna sp. | reverse complement strand
GTTTGAATACTCTGCCTCTATATTGAAAATGAAGGTCATTAGGGCTAATTTCCACAACTTGACCTCTTTCAATCTTTTTCCCTAATTCATTTGAAATATCACAAACTGCGTTACAGCAGGAGGTTTTTACAAAATACCGCTTTCCCCATTTAAATAAAGGAATAAAAAATAGGCTGAAATACATATATGTCATATAAACCTCCAGTCTTCCAAAGTGCCTGCAATTAGAACATATTGTGGTTTGGTTAAAGTCTATTCTTTTTTCACCATTGCTGATTCCAAATATAAAGAACATTAAAACTTCCCCTTTGCTATAAAATAAGATGTATTCTATAAATAAAATGTATTCTTATAAATAAAATAGAATATTTGTGTATACTTATAAATGTAAATATATTTAATTTAATTATAAATCCCTAATTCTATTTTATCTAATGATTTATTATTTATAACCGATTATAACATACTTCTAATTATATAGATATTTTTTTCTTAATGTATATTTTGGCTTTGCACTTAAATATTAAAACAAAACCGGTGCCTTCTTTAATGAAATATTATGATTTGAATTTCAAAAGTCTTATACTAATTAAAATACGAATAGTATATATATACAGCACTATTCATTCAATAAACTATCTTTAGACCTTTGACACCCAAATCCCATTATGACATGAAAAAAATTGACCCCATTCCTAACATATGTTAAAATACACCTTAATATAAAACTTATGATAAAATTTATACACTTAAGAATGCCCAGGATTATTGGACAGCTGAATAGGAGGAACTTATGAGTTATATACCAACTGTAGAAGAAGCATATGAAATATTAAAAAAGTATAACAAAGATGAATTTCATTTAAAGCATGGAAAAATTGTTTCCGGTGTAATGGGTTATTTTGCAAAAGAATACGATTCGGAACATGTGGATTATTGGAAAGTAGTGGGTATGTTACACGATTTGGATTTTGAAATGTATCCGGAACAGCACTGTATCAAAAGTCAGGAAATAATGAAAGAGTTAGATTTGGATGAAGGAATTATCCGCAGTACTGCCAGCCATGGATATGGAATTACGGTAGATATAAAACCGGAATTATATATGGAAAAAGTACTTTATGCAGTAGATGAGCTAACTGGGCTAATTGGTGCAGTGGCTATCATGCGTCCTTCCAAAAGCGTATCCGACCTGGAAGTAAAATCCGTAATGAAGAAATTTAAAACTGCCAGTTTTGCCGCCGGATGTTCCAGAGAAATAATTCAAAAGGGTGCCCATATGTTAGAAATGGAATTAACAGAATTAATCGATAAGACTATTCATGCCATGAGAAGTTTAATACCGGAAATGGAAATTTAAATTTCAACTTATCTTTTCCTGTAAATGAAAGAATATCATTATAAGTAATTTAATACACAGCTTTGCCCTCATTAACTTTTTTGACCTTCAAGAGTATGGGATATGTTTCATGTGACTTTGGAAGAATTCGCAATGGTTCTTATACTATAGAAATCGCGCCAATCAGTGATAAATGAAGCTGTTTGAGGTGGCAACGCCACCGAGTTCTCCATTTTCACTGATGCTTTAAGCGATTGCTATAGTATTAGAATCATCGAATTCTCCAAGTGGAACATGAGACATATCATCATCCCATACTTTGGAAGGTCTGGACAACCTGCATTGGGCAAAGCGTCCTTATCTTTAATACTGAAATACAGCCGTTACAAAAGCTTCGATTAGTAATTCTCCAGGTTCGATTGGAGTGGCAAAGGCACGTTCTGCTACATTGCGTAATATTGGAGCAGGGGCTGCACTGGTTTCCTCAATTCGAATCGGTATTAGGTTGACAGGTATTCCAAGGTGCTGAGAAATGGATTCTGCTTTTTCTATTGCATTGGTTATAGCTCGGTTTAATGCCTCCTGATAATATAAATCTCTATTAGAAACATCAAATGAAACTAAATCAACGACATTTGCACCGTTAGCTACAGCGGTATCAATTACCTGACCGGTTTGACCTATATCATTTATTTTGATTTCAAGTATATTTCGAACAGTATATCCTTTATCAATTTGATTCCCATTTACGTACTCGTATAGTTTGCTAATAGTATACTGAAAAGTTCTAATATCTGTAATTCCTATTTGTCTTAAAGCATCTATAACAGCTTGGCTTAAATTTGCATTTTCTGATTGCACCTTATTTAAATCCTCACCCTGTGTTTGTACCCCTAATCGAATTATTGCAATATCAGGGATGGGAGTGGTTTGACCTCTGCCATTTAAAGTTATAGTATTATCCTCCTGATGGTTGTTATGTAAATATTCGCTCATGGTTTGGTGCTCCTTTTTTCTATATAATATATGATATGCTTCTAATGGGTTATGATGCTATATGTATTCTAATAGTCAGAAAAAATGAGATATTCTTTATAATGAAATCTAAATATAATTATAAAAAATATATGAAGTGAAAAACAATAAGGTTAAAAAATAATTAACATAATAGTAGCTACTAATAAGTTATTTTTTAAATAAATTTATTTTTAAGAGTTGACATTACTACTAATTAGTAATATATTAGAGGCATGAAGAATAAAAAATATTATGGTGAAGAAAATGATTTAAATTTAAAAGTCGTTATTGGAATAAGCAGAGCAAATCAAGCAATTCAAAAACATTCAGCTGTAACTTTTAAAGAAGGAGGTTTAACTACAGCGCAATTTGCTGTTTTGGAAGCTTTATATCATAAAGGAACTTTAACGATTCAAGAGATTATAAATAGTATTCTTTCAACCGGCGGCAATATGACCGTGGTTATTAATAATCTGGAGAAAGAAAAGCTGGTAGAAAGACTTGTTAATCCTGAAGACAAACGATCAAGTTTAATTGAAATCACCGGTAAGGGAAAGAAAATCATTGAAGGCATTTTTCCAAATCATTTACAAAGCTTAAAGGAAGAATTTCAGGTTTTAACGAAAGAAGAAAAACAAACTTTAATAGCTATATTAAAGAAATTAGGTACTAGATAGTAGTACCTTCATTTAAAAGAATATATTACTAATTAGTTATAAGTATGTAGTTTTAAAAATAGTTGCATAATGAGTTATTACAGTATTAATAATCGAACGAAAATAGTTATTAAAATATTTAGGGTAATTGATAATTTTTTAAATTTGGTTTATGGAGGTTATGATATGAAAGAAAAACAAATATTAAAAATAGGAAAATTAGATTTTTTATGGGAAACAGATAATCCATTTTTATTCTGTGCACACCATAAGGATGCATTTCCGAAAGGAAATGATAAACAAGAAGTGGATGCCAAGCAGTTGTCAGGCAGAAACATAGGAAATGACTTTCAAATAAAAGATGGGTTTAGAATGTATCATGGAGATAAAGTTCCAGGTTTTCCGGCTCACCCTCACAGAGGTTTTGAAACGGTAACAATTGTTTTAGAAGGTTTTGTAGACCATACCGATGGAAATGGATCCACAGGCAGATATGGTAATGGTGATGTTCAGTGGATGACTGCAGGAAGTGGATTACAGCATGCAGAAATGTTCCCACTTGTTTATAAAGAGAAAGAAAATCCATTGGATTTATTCCAGATATGGCTTAACCTTCCGAAAAAAAGCAAATTTACGGATCCTTATTATAAAATGCTTTGGGTGGAAGATATTCCGGTTATTGATGTTGTTGATAATAGTGGTAAGAAGAGTAAGGTAAGATTAATTTCAGGTACATTTGCCGATGTGAAAAGCCTGACTCCTTCACCTGACTCCTGGGCTGCTAACCCTGACAATCATGTAGGGGTCGAACTGATACAAATGGAACCAGGAGCAATTATTAAGCTTCCAGCCGTATCAGAATCTTTATCAAGAAATGTATATTATTATATTGGCGAGTCTATAGGCATAGGAGAAACAACTATTGAGGTAAA
>CALDJN010000391.1 GCA_937901695.1 uncultured Anaerocolumna sp. | reverse complement strand
GTGGTTCAGAATGACAGGCGTTGATGTGGGATTCTTCACCTGTGGTTCAGAATGATAGGCGTTGATGTGGGATTCTTCACTTGCGGTTCAGAATGACAAAAAGGAAGGGAAAAGCCATGGATAAATTTTTTAATGCGGTTCGTTTGGACGAAGATTTATGTAAAGGATGTATAAACTGTATAAAAAGATGTCCAACCGGAGCTATTAGAGTAAGAAACGGGAAAGCCGTAATTACCAAGAAGTTTTGCATTGATTGTGGTGAATGCATAAGAATTTGTCCTCATCATGCAAAACTGCCTTTCTATGATCCAATCAGTATCTTAGATCAATATGAATATACAGTTGCGTTACCGGCACCTTCCCTGTATGGTCAGTTTAATAATCTAGATGATATTAATATAGTACTTACGGCTCTTAAACGTATGGGCTTTGATGATGTATATGAAGTTAGCGGAGCTGCCGAACTGGTATCTGAAATGTCCAGAAAGTATGTGGAAGAGAATGAAGACAAATGGCCGATTATTAGCACTGCCTGCCCTTCCGTTGTCAGATTAATAAGGGTACGTTTTCCAAATCTTATAGAACATTTGCTGCCTATATTAGCACCAGTGGATTTGGCAGCTGCATTGGCAAGGGAAAAGGCTATAAGGGAGACAGGGCTTCCTTCTGAAAAGATAGGTATTATATTTATTTCTCCTTGCCCTGCAAAAGTTAGTGCTGTAAGAACTCCCCTTGGAATTGATAAAAGTGAAGTAGATGCTGTACTAGCTATTAAAGATGTTTATCCTAAGTTGCTTTCGCTTATGAAGGAGGTGGAAGCTTCCGGAGAGGTAGAGGAACTGGCTATATCCGGTAAAATCGGAATCAGCTGGGGTGGAACCGGAGGAGAGGCTGGTGGTCTACTAACAGATAACTATCTTGCAGCAGATGGAATTGAGAACGTAATTCGAGTATTAGAGGATTTAGAAGATCAAAAAATCGGTATGCTGGAATTTATAGAATTAAATGCTTGCAATGGCGGTTGCGTTGGCGGGGTTCTAACAGTAGAAAATCCATTTGTAGCAAGAGTGAAATTAAAGCGTCTGAGAAAGTATATGCCAGTTGCCCGAAATCATATAAATAGTGCTAATATTAGTGCTAAAGGCTCTGAAGAAACCATTTCTTTAAATAACTCAAATGCAGATGCGCCTTATAAAGATAATAAAGATAAAGCTCAGACAAATGCAAGTAGTGAAGATGAAAATAAATCCAAACTAGATAAAATCGGCGTCTATTGGACCAATGAAGTAAAATACGAGCCAGTATTTAAACTAGGAATGGATATGAAAGAAAGCATAGCCATGATTTCTAAGGTAGAAGAATTGAGCGAAAAGTTCCCAGGACTTGATTGTGGTTCCTGTGGAGCACCAACTTGCAAAGCATTGGCAGAAGATGTTGTAAGGGGAGTTGCAAGCGAAAAAGACTGTATACATATTTTACGTCAGTATATACACAAGATATCAGATGAAATCTCAATGTTAGATATTCAAAACAAAGCTATTAAGCATTCCAATGAAGGTGATGCAGAAACGAGGGAAACATGACGGTACAAGAACTTATTAATAAGAATATATTTAAAGTGTATCAAGTTGGAGATAATCCTGACCAGCGTATATCCATGCCATATTGCTGTGATTTGTTAAGTATTGCAATGAGTAAAGCTCCTGCAGATAGCGCCTGGGTTACGGTAATGGGAAATATCAATACATTAGCAGTGGCAAAATTAGCTGATGTAGCTTGTATTATATTAGCTGAGGGGGTAGTATTGGATCAGAATGCGCTGGAAAAAGCAAAAACGCAAAAGATTACGGTGCTTAGTACAGATAAACCAATCTTTGAAGCTGCTTTAACAGTGTACCAATTACTCCATGATTAGCTTATCTTACGACTTGCATCTTCATTCCTGTTTGTCTCCTTGTGGTGATGATGACATGACCCCCGCTAATATTATCGCCATGGCAGCTTTAAAAAAATTAGATGTGGTAGCTCTGACAGATCATAACTCATGCAAAAACTGTCCAGCTTTTCTTGCGTTGGCAAAAAATTACGGTATACTTGCAATTTCAGGAATGGAACTATGCACCCAGGAAGAAGTTCATGTTCTCTGTTTGTTCCCATCTCTTAAAGATGCCATGAACTTTGATGGTTATGTCTATGAACATCTCATTCCTATACCCAATGACCAGTCTATATTTGGAAAGCAGCAAATTTATAATGAGGAAGATAAGATAATCGGCGAAGAACCTTATCTTCTTATTAATGCAACGAATATCCCTTTTGATAAAGTTTATGATTTAGTTAAAAAATATAATGGAATCATGATTCCGGCACATATTGAGAAAATGGCAAACAGTCTATTGTATAACCTGGGATTTATTCCACCAGAATCCAAATTCTCTTGTGTGGAGTTATATGATAAGAGCAAACTTGATTATATAAAAAAAGAAAATCCATACTTAGAAAATTGCAGAATCATAACTAATTCAGATGCCCATTACTTAGAATATATAAATGAACCTATAAACTTCATTCATAGTGAAAGTAAAGATATTAAGGATGTCCTAAAGGTACTGGAAAAATGGTGAAGGTGGACGCTTTGCTTAGTTAGGATATTCAGACCTTCAATAGTAGGGGATAAGATATCCGTTTCATGTTCCACTTGGAGAATTCGATGGTTCTAATACCATAGCAATCGCTTAAAGCATATTGAAAAATGGAGAACTCCTCGCATTGCTCGTCAAACAGCTCCATTTTTCAATATTGGCGCGATTCCCATGGTATAAGAACCATGACGAATTCTTCCAAAGTCACATAAAACAGATATCTCATCCCCTACTACCGAAGGTCAATTTACTTTTATAGTGGGCAAAGCTAGTTCTTGATAATTTACAGCAATATATGATTACTAACAACTTACAAAATATATCAATTCATTAAGTGAAAATAAACATTTAAGGATATGGCTTATATCTTTCAAGTTATCAATTCTAATTTTTCTACAGATAATCTGATATGCTATATTGATGCACTTTTATACGTTCATATGCTATTGATTTTCCTAAATGTGTATTGATATAATTATCAATACACAGCTTTGTCCTCAATAAACTAAATTGGCTATCGAGGATATGGTATAACTTTTTCTTGTGCCTTTGGAAGGATTCGCTATGGTTCTTATACTATAGAAATCGCGCTTATATTTAGAAATTGTGATGTTTGAGGAGGGGGAAGTTTTATACCCCGACGAGTTCGCAATTTCTAAATATGCTTTAAGCGATTACTATAGTATTAGAACCATCGAATTTTCCAAGAGTACAAGAAAAAGTTATACCATATCCTTGATGGCCTGACAACCAATATTGGGCAAAGCGTCCTACCACTATAAATTAATGTTTATGCATGGAAAATTCATATTTCTCATATCCTTTTAGATTCTCAAGGATTTCACGGTTATCCGCCTGAGCAAATAATTTCTCTCGGTTAACATTGGCTGCTCTGCCAGTTAAGATACTGCCAGGTCCGTTGGAACAACCACCTTCACAAACCATTCCTTCTATAAAATCTTCCGGAAGTTTTCCCACTTTTAATAGCATTAAGCCTTTCTTACATTCTGCGGCACCGTTACATACCTTAACGGTAATATCAGTGTTTCCATTGGATTCTTTCAAAGATTCTACTACAGATGCAGTAACTCCGCCGGATATACAGAATTTCTTACCATAGATACTTCCCTGCTGTACATTTCCGTTGAAGGATTTTGGTTCAATTTCTTTTGCACGGAACATGGCTACCAGCTCATCTAAGGTTAAAGCATAATCTGCAGCATTCAGGGATACAGAATCAAGTACTTCCTCTTTTTTGGCGATACATGGTCCAATAAATACACAGATGGCTTCTGGATCCATAGCTTTAATTAATCTTGCTGTTGCAGCCATTGGTGATAAGGTAGTTGATATATTATCAGTTAACTGAGGAAAATGTTTACGAATCATTTTTACAAAGGCTGGACAGCAGGAAGTTGTCATTTTCTTACCTTCGTTATATGCATCTGACCATTCTTCTGCTTCTGAAGAAGCTGTGTAGTCAGCGCCTAAGGCAACTTCGTACATATCCGTAAAGCCTATTTCTTTAATGGCAGCAGCCATACTTCCAACGGATACATGGCTTCCAAACTGACCTTCCCAGGCTGGAGCCAACATGGCATAAACATGTTTATCCTCTTGCTTTAGCAGGTTAATTACATCAACCATAAAGGAACGGTCGGAAATAGCACCAAATGGGCAGTTAACGATACAAGCTCCACAGTTGATGCATTTTTCCTCATCGATTACTACAATATTATTTTCATCCATAGTAATGGCTTCTACAGGACAACTTCTCTTGCATGGGCGCATAAGGTCTGCTATTGCATTATATGGGCAGGCTTGGGAACACTTTCCACACTCTTTGCAAAGGTTTGGATCTATGTAAGCTCTGTCTTTTAACATGGATACTGCACCAAAATTACAAGCACCCTGACACTTCTTACTCATACATTTTTGGCAGTTATCTGTTACTACGAATCTGGCAATTGGGCAGCCTTCGCATGCAGAAGTAATAACTTGTACAATGTTTTTGTTATTGGAGCCTGCAGATGGAGATTTCCCTTCTGCTAAACGGATTCTTTGCCTGATAATTTCTCTTTCTTTATAAATACAACAACGAAAATTCGCTTGTGGACCGGGTATCATATCATATGGAAGTGAATCTTTCTTTTCTTCTAATTCTCCATGAAAAGCAAGTTTCGCTACTTCAAATAGTACTTCGTGTTTTATGGTTCCAATGTTTGAATTTTCTCCTAACATAAATGTCTCCTTGTCTTGTACAGTGGGGTAGGAAGTATACTAAAGCGAATAGACAGTTCTATCTTTTGTTAATAGTACTTAATATGAACTTCTTTACCCATTTTTAATGCTGCTTCTTTTATTTGAACTACTAAGTTCATCCGAATACTTAGATTAAAAGGAAGGCCTGGATTTTGATGTGCTTCATTTACGGCTTTTCCTACAAATAGGTTTAAAACAGAACAATCCTCTATGATTCGTTTTGCAATCATAGAGCCTCCATTTTCTTTATCTAATTCATCAAAAAATACCTCATTGATTTCACCATCTACATAATATTTCATTAATGCCAAGGCTCTGGATAAGGTTAGGACACCTTCTGTAACTAATACCATTCCCTCCATTTTTGCGATTGGCGGAAGGGTGGAATCCGTATATTCTAATGAGGTTTTGACTTTTCTATTTAGAATTCTTGCTGCTATATTAGCACTGGTGCCACCACAAATAATTCTCGCTGCTGGTTCTTCCATAAAATCATGGATTAACCTGGCATCGTCTTTTTTATTAGTTGGGGGACCGGTAAATAAATTGATAACTTTCCTTTCGATTACCCTTGCTACGGCTACAGTAGTATCGTCGCCAGGTATATCATTATATAAATCCTTGCAGGCTTTTATTAACATAGTTGCAAGTCTAGAGGCAGATAGGGTTGATTTAACGGACTTCAAGGCATATTCAGCCATACTGTTCCAGGTCCATCCAAAGTTTAATACTTGACCAACTCCGGCATGGATTACGCCATCACTTAATAAAATAAAACAGTCATTTAATTGAACCTGAAAATGATATTCACGGACCGTTTTATTTTCAATGGTTCTTTCCATATAAGGTACCTTTAAAAGCTTTTCATTTCTGATAAATACACAGCTAGGATTGTCAAATTCTACCAGATAACCTTCGCCGCTATTAAATATTTGCAATATACTAAAAGTAGAGTAAGCAATTTGTCTCTCCTGACAGACTGGTAATGTTTTTACTATAGTTTCTACACATTCATCGATGGAAGCACCATTTAGAAACATAGTCCCTAATATTTTGGAAGTCAGTGTGGCTAGTATATTTGCCTTTACCCCACTGCCCATTCCATCGGAAAGAATCAATATATGGGAATCATTTGTTTTTAATATTTCAACTTTATCGCCACATAGTTCTTCATGATGTTTATTAAGGCTTTTATATGAAGTATCAATACTTACATTCATGATTTATTCTCCCTACATATGTCAGGCTGCATATATACACCTTTCCAAGTTATTTGATAATTTTAACGGTTGCATTATATCATATTCTATAAAGTAAGACAAAGCTATTTTAAAAAATCTTTAATGATTACTTGCCATAGGCTGAACTGGAACGCTCACTTTAATACTGCTTTAGAATCATTTGGAACGCATTACTTTAATGCTGATTTGGAACCATTTGGAATGCATCACTTTAATGCTGCTTTAGAATCATTTGGAACACATTACTTTAATACTGGCTTGGAATTGTTTGGGACTTGCTCTTCTCCATCATTTAATATGGTATCCCTAAGCTTTGTCAGGGTAACTTTGGTTTCTGCCGTAGTTTCGCCTAATAAACCTGCAATTTGCTGAGCCACCAGCATCTGTTTATTAATAACCTTCTGAGCCATTTCGATGGTATCCATCTTTACTTTAAAAGCCTGTTTATTCTGCTCTTCTTCCTTGGTAATATCTTGTAAAATACCAAGAACTGCATTTGGCTCATTTACATAAACAATAGTTTGGAGAGTTGTAATACCAAGGTCTGGATATTCCACCTTTTTACCCATAATTGGCTCATGAGTGGCAAGTACATTCTCGAAATCAGTATGATCTATTAGCTCATAAAGATATTTTTCTTTGGCTTTTACCTTTGATATATGAAAATAATTCTCAGCAGTTCCGCTAAACTCAATAATTTTCATCTCAGAATCTACTAATATAATAATATTTGGTGTAGTTTCCAAAACAATATTAGACATAGACTGGGCTTTCTCATGCATATAGGGAATACACATGGTTAGTTCAGCTTTTCCCTGATATACGGCGATGGCTTTTTCCCGGCAGCTGGAATATCCGCATGCGCCACAGTTTAACTCATCTTCTGGCTTTGTTTTACCTATTTTTTGTAATATATGAATAATCTCTTCCTCGGTAGGTACAGGGTCATTATGAGAATGACTGGAAAATGGCTTAAAGAAAGAGATATTATTTCCTTTTTCAAAGAATTTCTCCTTATCTACAGGAAGCTTTGGAATAGTTTCCTCCATATCTAACTTTACTTTAAAACGTGATAAGCCTTCTTTATTCACTACAGGACCTTTGATGCAGCCACCGGTACAAATATTTGCTTCTATAAAACTACCGGTTATTTCTCCTTTTTCCATACTATCTAATAATTCCATACAGTTTTCAATTCCATGTACATAAAATTTACGATATTTACTTGGAGTTTCTGAAGCAATAACGGAAGAAATAATACCACTGCTAACAGGATACAACCGGTTTACTTTAGGGTCTGGATTCTCAGGAGGAGTATCTTCCAAATCTTCAATTTGAATCTCTTCCTCCTTTAACCATTGTTCGAATTCAGTAAAGTTAATGACTGCATCAATATATCCTAAGGTTCTTGGATCACCTTCTGCCTCACGTTTTTTTGCAATACAGGGACCTAAGAATACGATTTTAACATCTTTTCCATATTCTTTACGAAGTATCTTACCATGGGCAATCATAGGTGAGACCACAGGTGCCATGTATTTTGTAAGGGTTGGATAATATATTTCAATTAAATCATTTACACTGGGACAACAGGTAGTTATTATATTATCCATAGTACCGGATGCCAATAATTTCTCATATTCTTTCGTTACATATGCAGCACCTTCAGCAGTCTCAAATACCTTCCAAAAACCAAGCTTTAAAAGAGCAGTAAATACCTGCCCTGGAGTTTTGTATTTTAATACCCCAAGGTAAGAGGGAGCCATGGATATTATGGTAGGAATATTATCCCTTAGATAACCTTTCACTTTACCTAAATCACTGTTAAATGTTTTGGCATTTTGCGGACATGCTTCAAGACATAGGCCGCATAGAATACATTTATCATTCATAATTTGGGCTTGAGAATTAGTAACAGTAATTGCTTTTACTTCACAGGTTCTGACACACTTATAGCAGTTCTTACATTTTGCTTCTTTAAAGCTGATTACATTCATCACTTAGCCTCCTAAGGACTTCCTCCTTAAAAAATTGTTCTGTATTATTTGGTACTAATGAAAACATCTCTTCGTTAATTTTAACACAAACACCTTTCAGACAGTTTTCCATGCAAAAAGAGCCATTTAATTCTATTTTATTCTTTAAGTCATGTGATAAAATAAGGCTTTCAAGTGTTTTTACAATCTCTCTTGAGCCTTTTAGATGACAAGAACTACCGATGCATACTGTAATTACCATATGGAAATCCTCCCAAACATTGTTATTTGATTAACAAATCATGATTTTATTTTATCACCATATGTTTGTAGTGTCAAAGCATATTGTAAATAATAAATAGCAGGTATCTTAATAATAATTAGAACGTCAAAAGCCTCAGAATTTTAAATAATGAATATATATACATTAATATTTATCTCGCAACCTACCTTTGGCTTTTGACGCTCGAATCATAATAATGTAAAAAACCTAATAATTCACGAAATAATATTCAGAACTTTTAGTTGTAATCAGAAAATCATATGTTATAATAAGAAAAGAAATTATAGGAAATATTAAGACAAAGGAGTCAAACACATGGATCTAATCACAATTCGAGAACTGTACAGAAATAAAGAACAGTATATTGGTAAAAAAATAACCATTGGAGGCTGGGTTAGAAGTAATAGGGATTCTAAGGCCTTCGGCTTTATTGTGCTAAATGATGGAACATTTTTTGAAACATTACAAATCGTATATAGTAACAAATTATCTAATTTTGAAGAGATTGCTAAAATAAATGTTGGTTCTGCTCTTATTGTTGAAGGTGAGCTAGTTGCAACACCAGAGGCAAAACAACCTTTTGAAATTCAGGCAGCTAATATTTTGATTGAAGGAAATTCCCCATCTGATTATCCATTACAGAAGAAAAGACATACCTTAGAGTATTTAAGAACCATATCTCATCTAAGACCAAGAACAAACACTTTCCAGGCTGTATTTCGTGTTCGTTCTTTAATTGCTTATGCTATTCATAAGTTCTTCCAAGAAAGGGACTTCGTATATGTGCATACTCCAATTATTACTGGGAGCGACGCAGAGGGTGCTGGAGAGATGTTCCAGGTTACGACTATGGACTTAAGTAATGTTCCTTTAACAGAAGACGGTAAGGTTAATTATGAAGAAGATTTCTTTGAAAAGCCAACTAACTTAACAGTTAGCGGTCAGTTAAATGGTGAAACATACGCTATGGCATTCCGCAACATTTATACTTTCGGACCTACTTTCCGTGCGGAGAATTCTAACACCACTCGTCATGCTGCTGAGTTTTGGATGATTGAACCAGAAATTGCATTTGCAGATTTAAAGGATGACATGATCTTAGCTGAGAACATGATCAAATATATTATTCGTTATGTATTAGAGAATGCTCCAGAGGAAATGAATTTCTTTAATTCCTTTGTTGATAAAGGTTTACTTGAAAGATTAGAGCATGTGGCAAACTCAGACTTTGGTCATGTTACTTATACAGAGGCAATTGATATCTTAGTTAAGAATAACGATAAGTTCGATTATAAAGTAAGCTGGGGCTGTGATTTACAGACAGAACATGAAAGATATTTAACAGAAGAAATATATAAAAAACCAGTATTCGTAACCGATTATCCTAAGGATATCAAAGCTTTCTATATGAAGTTAAATGAGGATAATAAGACAGTAGCAGCCATGGACTTATTAGTTCCCGGAATCGGTGAAATTATCGGCGGAAGCCAAAGAGAAGATGACTATGAGAAATTAGTTAAGAGAATGGAAGAGCTTGGATTGAAGAAAGAAGATTATGACTTCTATCTTGATTTAAGAAAGTATGGTTCTACCAGACATGCAGGTTTTGGACTTGGCTTTGAACGTTGTGTAATGTACTTAACAGGTATGGGCAATATTAGGGACGTAATACCATTCCCACGTACGGTTAATAACTGTGAGCTGTAATAAATAGAATGGATTCTGGTAATTAAGTTTTAATATATTTATAAGACCTTCATAGGTTACAAAACTGTGAAGGTTTTATTATTTTTTTTGATTATTAAGATAGGGCTGTTTAATGCATGGTTTGAGGTGTTATACCGGGAACCCGTTTGCATACAGGAATATTTATTATGTTGGTATAACTTACATATTTGTATTTAAAACAAAATGGATTATAATCTTAGAGTGACAGGAAGCGACATTTATTTTGCAATTGAAGGGCTTGTTATTGTTTTGGTGGCTGCTACAGTGTTTCTTTCAAAATTCAGACATAGAATGACAACAAGAGCATCCAAAACCTGTTAATGCTAGGAGGTGATAGATTTTAGTGGTGTATATATTGCTATTAAGGAAAAGATTTTTGGAGTAAAAGTAGATATGAATACGACAGTTCTTAAATGTAGATAGAAAGAGATATGTGGAAGCATTTTTTGCAGCCATGAAATCTCTGAACTAAATTGACATAAGGTTAAGAGGAGACATAAAGTGAAAAAGAATAATTTGTTTCAAAAAATATTAGTAGCCATTATAGGACTTATGATATGTGGTGCTGGGGTTGGTATATTTTTATACAGTCAGCTTGGAATGGATCCAGGGAGTGTGTTGGAATTGGGGCTAGGCAATGTGTTTCATGTAAGCTTTGGAACGGCTTCTGCACTGACAAATATAGTTATTCTAGTAGTTGTATTCGTTGTTGACAAAACCTATATTAATTTATCTTCCCTGCTGGCTATTTTTGGAGTAGGCTATACGGCCGATTTTATGAAATTTATATTGGCTCTGCTATAAAGGGAGAATTGAATCTTTTTGTCAGAATTATTATGATATTGACGGGATGCTTGATCATGGCAATAGGAATTGCTACTTATATCGGGGCTGACCTGGGAGTAGGTGCCATTGATCTGGTTTCAGAAATTATCAGTAATAAATTGAAACTATCTTATCGTGTTATCAGAGTGGTTTGTGATATTACTTTTGTGGTAGTTGGTTACTTACTTGGAGGTACTGTAGGTGTCGGAACAGTGGTAGCAGCATTTATGATTGGACCAGCAGTACAGTTTGTAAGACCACATGTATATAAAGTAACGGATAAAATAATAAAAATAGAAAAAGCCTATGCAGAGGGGTGAAGGGTATGGTAGATGTTATTCTGGACATAGATTCAGTAGTATTACGAGGCAGGGAGTACAGCCAGCTATGGTAGACAGAGCTGGCCTGAATATATACAGAGAAGAAATTCGTTCACAATTTGATAAAAATATAATAAACATACAAAGTATTGAGTAGCAGAATTTGAAAGTCTCATTTAGTTGTTCATTATGAACATATAATTCTTCCTAAATATTATAAGAAGAAGTAAAAAATGAATGTAGTATTTTAAAAATCAGAGAATTGGTGCACTGAACCAGAAATGTAAGGTAAAGTCTTATGTTTCAGGTTCACTATCAATTGGTAGTGTATTTAATTTTGTGTCTTTATTATTTTAATCTATTCCAGAGGTCGGGTGTGGGCAGAGCCCACGAATCCCTATAAATAAGGCTTCTCGGTATTATAACCTATTCAGAATATTGTATGAAATTATAGGAAGAGACACAGAAATATTTACACTCTCTATCAATTTCAAAAAATATATATCAAGCACTCTGTTAATACTTGTAAGTTCTTAAATTTCTATTTTGTCTATAGTACAATTTTTTTATAATTCTTCCCCACAATTCTTACAGAATTTAGCGTCCTCTTCATTAAGAGTACCACATAATCTACATTTTACTTTTATAATTTCTTTATTTTCTGCTGGCTTTGTTATGTTATTCACTGCATCAATATTACTGATAACATCATTTAACATTTGACCTTTTACTTCGTTAAATGGCTTTAAATCCTCTCTGGCTTTATCTGGATCTAGAATCATTCCAGAACCGGCAGCACCTTTTGCCCCAATTCTAGAGACTATACGTCCAATTGCTATAAGAATGAAACCAATTATTGGATTAGTAAAGGAAGGTAGTTTATTTGCGGTAAATGGGTCTCTCATCAAGTTTGCAACTTGAAAAAATACAGAGATAAATAATATAAATCCGAATACCATCATTCCAATTCCAATATAATAAGTTACTTTTCGCTCATTTGATAATTTTGACATAATCAACCCTCCATACATTCATTCATTATTAGTATTTCTAATATCTTTTCATAGGCTTTTCATTACTTTACACTATAAAAATAACAGATACTAAAAACTTATCATAGGAATAGTTTATCATTTTTTACAATTGATTTCAAGTTATAGAATAATTATATCCTAGCAATAATGGGTTTAAAAAAGCTTCCAAAATCATGGAAGCTCTTAATAAAATCGACCTTATTCTTACCTGTTTTGATATACTAGTTTCTTAAATTAATTTATGAATACTTCTGTTTTTATATTTCTATTATTTATTATAATGAAAAATAATGTGCTTATACTTATCTAAAGCAAACAATAAAATCATACCTAATATACCACATGCGATTACTTCACCAATCCCTACAGTAAGCATCAGGAATGGAATTGCATCAGGTACACCATAAGCGTAACGCAAAATCCATGGTACAATAAGTGTATTAGCAATAATAGGCGGAAGCGGAACTAGGAATTTGTTCTTTCTTAGCAGATATGAACCGATTGCCCCAAGTAAGGTTGCCATGGGACCAAAGATTACATCTAAAATATCTGCACCGGTTAGAAGATTGGATAATAAACATCCAATGGTAACTCCGGGAATAGCAGCGGGTGTAAAGAAAGGAAGTATGGTTAATGCTTCTGCGATTCTTGCCTGAATAGCGGAAAAGCTAATTGGTGCAAATGCAAAAACCAATACAACATAAATAGCTGCAATAATAGCAGCCTCCGTCATAAATAAAACTTTCTTGTTTCTCATATGAAATTCTCCTTTAGTTTTGTTTTACATCAGGAAGGTCTCGAACTGATGTTGATTGATTGGCACAAGCCTTGATTTATAAGGCTTTGCGACTTTATTAGTATATCATGAAAAACGGGGTTGTCAAGTGTCGACTCAACAAAAGATGACCCTGAAGTGAAAAAGACTTATGACGATTTATTGAAATCAGACATTGTCGGTTTAATCATGGATAAATTTAAGCTTAATAAAAAATGGGAGGATGTTACTGCTTTCTGTGCGCTTGCAGAATTTGGCTTAACACGGGTTGATGTTCCTATTGATGATTATATTGAACGTGTCATCAAGAATATGAACTTTAGTATGAAGTATGCCAAAATATTGCTGTTAAGAAATTTGGTATCTCTTGGATATTACAAGCATACATGGGTGAAAGATGAAATATCATTGGCTTTCTCCACCATACCAGGGTGTCTACTACTTTCACAATTATGTTAATGGCTGCAAAGACAATACCTAGAATTATAAGGGCTGTATCCAACATCAAATATTCCTTTTCCTTTACCTTCCACATGCATCACTTCCAAGATACGGAAGCTCAAAATGTACTCATTTTGGTTGAAAGGCAAAGTAATTAACCATTTACTCCTTAGAACCATTCTAATTATTAGAAAATAATTTTTAAATACTTCTTGACACATTATACTATGTAATATATAGTATAATACATAAGGAGGTATTCCATGGACATTCAGTTAAAAAAAG
>CALDJN010000390.1 GCA_937901695.1 uncultured Anaerocolumna sp. | reverse complement strand
TAGAACCATCGAATTTTTCAAGGTCACAAGAAAGAAATATATCCCATGTCTACTCCCTAAGGTCTGATAACCTATATTAGGCAAAGCGTACGTACGTTATAGTTAATGCGATAACTTTTTATAACGCTTACTACATTTCCCTAACTGGAACTTCTTGAGGTATATCTGGTGTTGCATTGGAACGGTTAGGCTGTTCTATTTCTCTGGAATATATATCTTCATTTTTCGTTCCTAAATCAACATCCTCATTTTTTATTCCAGTTCTTTTGGTTGGTGTACTCTTATTGTCATTTAATTTATCCATATTTAACACTCCTTTCGAAATTATTATTCCAAAAGTGATGAAGCCTTATGCGCATTTTTATGTGCAAAAGAAATTAGTTTATTATATAAGTAAACATCATTTTCATCAAAATACTCATTTGTAAACTTATGTATAGGAAACCACTCTACGCCACTATTTTCTTCTGAACAAATCCGTAATTCATTTGTCTCATCTGCTATAAGTATATAGGCAATAGATAAGTGCAGGTGGGCATTTACATATTTAGAATTTTTAATATGGCCAAATACAGGGAGAATATCAATAGAAGCTATTCTATCGATTAATGGGTGAATATCAATAATACCGGTTTCTTCCCTAGCTTCTTTTATTGAAACATATAGCAAATCTCCATCCCCATCTACATGTCCTCCCGTCCAAGACCAAACATTTCTTATATTATGATGAACTAATAATACTTTATCTAAAGTACTATTCATAATAAATCCGGAACTCGTTATATGTGCTATTTCATTATCTCTAAGTAATACATTATTTCCAAAATGCTCTATGTAGTTTAAGATAACTTTTTTATCTTGTACCTCTTGTTCATTAACTGGATTATATACTTCTATTGATTTTATGTATTCCATGTTATACCCTCTTCCTTAATATTCATAATTACATTTTATCTAGTTTGCCGTTTGCATTAAAAGAATTGCCATTTAACTTATTTGGCAGGTAGAGTTAGTGGATAAACCTTCCTTCGTGCAAGTGGGAATATCTGCTTTGACTTGATACTCTATCCAAACTACACATAAATCTCGTTAGCTTACTGTAAAAAAGTGTATGTCTGTAGTTTATATATACTTTTCTTTGATTCCATTTTAACTGGACTATGTCTAAATAATTGCTATTGACAATATTATTTATAAATTTATTAATCCGTATATTATTATAACAAAAAAATTGTAAAGGTGTAAATGTGATTTGGTGAAACTAGGAAGAATTATGCTGTAATTATGCTGTACTGCGGCAAAATATAAAATTTCTTCTATTTTTTATAATTCGTAACATATGTTACAGAAATTCAAAGCCAATTCATATATTATAATGACATGAGTTGAAACAACTTATACAAAAAAGATTACATTTCAACTAATAAAACAATTAAGAAGAAATCAATAAAAAGATAAATATATAATTGGAGGGTAAACAAATGGAAAACAAAATGTTTTGTTATCAATGTCAAGAAACTGCTGGTTGTACTGGATGCACAAAATCCGGTGTATGTGGTAAATCGCCAGACCTTGCAAGAATGCAGGATTTATTAATATATGTTACAAAGGGTCTTTCTGAAGTTACCACAAGACTTAGAGCAGAAGGACAGGCAATTGGAACAGATATCAATTATCTTGTAACATTAAACTTATTTACAACCATTACAAATGCTAACTTTGATAATAAAGTATTTTATGACAGAGTAAGAATGACACTTAATGTAAAGAGAGATTTGTTACAAAAACTAAATAACAAAGCAAATCTACCAGATGCAGCAACATGGGATGCTAGCACAGATGAAGAATTTGATGCAAAATCCACAACGGTTGGGGTTTTAAGAACTGAAAATGAAGATATTAGAAGCTTAAGAGAATTAATCACTTATGGATTAAAAGGTTTAGCAGCTTATGTAAAACATGCAAATGCGTTATCCTTTGAAAATGAAGAAGTATGTGCATTTATGCAAAGTGCATTAGCTAAAACATTAGATGATTCTTTAACAGTTGATGAATTAGTTGCACTTACACTTGAAACAGGTAAATTCGGTGTTGACGGTATGGCATTACTTGATAAAGCAAATACAACTGCTTATGGTAACCCAGAAATCACAAAAGTTAATATTGGTGTTGGTAAAAATCCTGGTATCTTAATATCCGGACATGATTTAAAAGACTTAGAGCAATTATTAGAGCAAACCCAGGGAACAGGAGTAGACGTTTATACTCACTCCGAAATGCTTCCGGCACATTACTACCCAGCATTTAAGAAATACAGCAATTTCGTAGGTAACTATGGTAATGCTTGGTGGAAACAAAATGAAGAATTCGAATCCTTTAACGGGCCAATTCTTATGACAACAAACTGTATCGTTCCTCCAAAGGATAGTTACAAAGATAGATTATATACAACAGGTGCAGCAGGATTTGCAGGATGCAAACACATTCCAGGTGGTACTGGTGAAACAAAAGATTTCTCTGAAATCATTGAACAGGCTAAGAAATGTGCAGCTCCAACTGAAATTGAAACTGGAGAAATCGTTGGTGGATTCGCTCATAACCAAGTATTTGAATTAGCTGATGCAGTAGTAGATGCTGTAAAATCTGGGGCTATTAAGAAGTTCTTTGTTATGGCAGGCTGTGATGGCAGAGCTAAATCAAGAAATTATTACACTGACTTTGCAAAAGCATTACCACAAGATACTGTAATCTTAACAGCAGGATGTGCAAAATATAAATATAACAAACTTCCTTTAGGAGATATAGGCGGGATACCAAGAGTACTTGACGCTGGACAATGTAATGACTCTTATTCCTTAGTATTAATCGCTCTTAAATTAAAAGAAATATTTGGCTTAGAGGATGTAAATGACCTGCCAATCGCATATAACATTGCTTGGTATGAGCAAAAAGCAGTTATCGTTTTACTCTCCTTATTATACTTAGGAGTTAAGAACATTCATTTAGGACCAACATTACCAGCATTCCTTTCTCCAAATGTAGCAAAGGTATTAGTTGAAAACTTCGGCATCGCTGGAATCGGAACAGTAGAAGATGACTTAAAATTATTCATGGCATAATTCTGAAACATAACCGTTTGTTTATCTCTGTACATTCATATATAGAACTATGACCGGAAGCATATTTTAAACTTAATTACAGATAATTACTACAATAATCATAACCGGTGAAGAAACATTTCCCGGTTATGTTCACATATAAGGAGGAAACATGAGCGCTTTTCTCGGCCCAATCCATTATTGGTTATACAATAAAATAAAACTGCAGAACAACATGGTAGAGGCAGTCATTGAATTTGCAGAAAGTAAAAACTTAAGTTATGATTTAAGAAGTAAGTTAGATGATCAATATGGAACTATTGATTTAAGACCATTGGAAGAACAAATTGATACAACCAATATACATGGCTGGTCACAAGAGTGTGTATCAGCAGTTGAATATAGACTGGCATATGCAATTACTTCTTTATTAAAGGAAGATTCTGTGAACCTGGAAGAACTAAAAGAAGTATTTAGAAATCTTGGTGTAAATGAATCTGCACTAGGTAAGGAGGTTACTGTTGCAGAAGCATATAAAAGCCTAAATGATACCCTTCTTGACGGAATGCCTTGTGACCATGCCAACTCATTAGTATCACAAGAAGAACATGAAATTATATGGA
Organism: uncultured Anaerocolumna sp.; assembly: GCA_937901695.1. GTDB lineage: Bacteria > Bacillota > Clostridia > Lachnospirales > Lachnospiraceae > Anaerocolumna. Next base: position 880 of record CALDJN010000390.1, on the reverse strand, counting down.
AGCGCAATGTATGTGTACATGGGAGTTATTGGTCAGAAGTTGGCGGAGATATTAATAATTACTATATATTAAGAGAAGAATATATCAAAGGATTATTATCTCAGGCAAATATTAGTTTTGAAAAACTTGATGAAACGACTAGCAGAATAGTAAAATAAAAATATGGAAAGAAGGTGGATAACCAATGAACAGTGTTGATTTAATGGTTGAAGAGCACAAATATGCATCCTGTATGTTAAAAGTAATCCGTAATGCTTGCTATACTATATTAAAGGGAAGAGAAATCAATTATGATGATTTTGGTAAGATGATTGATTTTGTCCGTAGTTATATAGATAAACATCATCACGGAAAAGAAGAAAAATTTTTGTTTAAAGAGATGCAGAATCACCTTGGAAAAGTAGCTGATAATCTTATCACTCATGGAATGCTAGTGGAACATGATTTAGGCAGATTATATATGTCCGAGTTAGAAGAAGCTTTAAAGAGAGTAAAAAATGGCGATGAAGAAAGTAAACTGGATGTCATTAGTAATGCTGTAGGTTACACCCAGCTTTTAACTCGTCATATTGCAAAAGAAGACCAAGTTGTATATAATTTTGGAGCAAAAAATTTACCTAGTGAAATCATGGATGAAATAAATCAAAAAGCGGAAGCCTTTGAACAAGAAGCGAAAGAAAAGGGAACTCAGGCATATTATAAAACAATGCTGGAGGAGTTGGAAACTAAATATTGCTCATAACACATAAGAAACAGAAGCAGATATCTAATAACTTAAAAGAGTTAAAAATTAAATATTGCTCATAACCACAGGCTAAGAATCGCCATGTCATTGCTATGAAAGCATGTCATTGCTATGAAAGCATGTCATTGCTATGAA
>CALDJN010000389.1 GCA_937901695.1 uncultured Anaerocolumna sp. | reverse complement strand
GAAGACCCTGACAACACTTTCTGAGTTCTCAACACCCCCTCAGGCAAAGCGTCCTTATTTAATAAGCCAACTTTTTATTTTATATAGTAATTCTTAAGAATTCCTTTGGTTGTCATGAAATTAAAATAATGGTACAATAATGAAAACAAATATTCGATTTCATTTTAAATCAGTATACGAGGAGTGGTCCTATGAAATTTATTCATATATCAGATATACATATAGGCGCAAAGCCAGACTCTAATTATCCTTGGGGCGTTATGAGAGAAAAAGAGATTTTATCCAGTTTTAACAGAATCATAGATATATGCAATGAGAAAGAAATAGATTTATTACTAATTTCAGGTGATTTATTTCATAAACAGCCTTTAATAAGAGAATTAAAAGAAGTAAACTATAGTTTTGAAAAATTAATTAAGACTAAAGTTATTATAATAGCAGGTAATCACGATTATATAGGTGCCAGATCAAACTATGTTGGTTTTGACTGGTGTAATGGGGTTCATATGTTAATGGAAGAGGATATGGACAGTATATACTTAGAAGACATTAATACGGAAGTTTATGGTTTTAGTTATCATACAAGAGACATTACAAAGCCAATGTATAATAAAGTAAGGCCGGGATGTGAGGAACGAATCAATATATTACTTGCCCATGGTGGTGATGAGAAAAATATACCCATAGATAAAAAGGCTGTTCTTAATAATGGATTCGACTATGTGGCATTAGGACATATTCATAAACCGGAATTATTTGGTGAAAGAATGGCATATGCAGGCTCTCTGGAGCCATTAGATAAAAATGAAACAGGTCCAAGAGGGTATATTATGGGGGAAATAATAAAAGAAGAAGTCATTTCCCATATTCATTTAGATTTTATCCCTCATTCTGTAAGAGAATATGTGAAAGTAGAATTGCCGATTCAGCCAAGCTTCACCAATGGAGCGTTAATGGATATGGCAAAAGCTAAAATAAAAGAATATGGAGAGCAGAATATATATATATTCCAAATTACAGGATTTCGTGATGCAGATATTTCCTTTCAAAAGGAAGATATCTATAGTCTAGGAAATGTAATTGAGGTAATTGATGATACGGTTCCCGATTATGATTTTGAAGCTCTCTACCAAGAAAATCAGGATAATATGATAGGTTTGTATATAAAAGGTATAAAAGTTCAAAGCGAAAAGGTAAAAAATCAGGAAGTAGTTGGAAAGAAGGCATTATACTACGGGCTGGAGGCATTACTGGGAGCAAAAGTAAGATAATAAGATGCTGATAACGAAAATATTACAGAGTATGATTTCATTACTAGAGCAAAAGTAAGGTAATAGGGAGAAGAAATCTTGGAAATCAAAGAATTAAGATTAAATCATTTTGGAAAATTTCATAATAAAACAATTACTTTAAAAAGTGGCATAAACCTAATTTATGGAGAAAATGAAGCAGGTAAATCTACCATTCATACCTTTATTAAAGGAATGTTATTTGGAATAGAAAAGCAAAGAGGAAGAGCCTCCAAAGACGATACCTATTTAAAGTACCAGCCTTGGGATACACCTGGTGCTTATAACGGAAGTATGGATATAGAAGCGGATGGTAAGGCATATCGTATCCTTCGCAATTTTGATAAGAATACAAAGAACTGTACTATTATAGATATTAATACTGGAAGGGAGATAAACTTAAAACCTGAGGAGCTTGTGGAGCTTTATGGCGGACTTACGGAATCGGGCTATCGTAATACAATCAGTGTTGAGCAGCTAAGAGCAAAAACGGATAAGGAACTGGTAGAAGAAGTACGAAATTATCTTGCTAATCTATCTATGTCAAAAAGTAATGAAGTAGATGTAACCAGAGCACAGAATATTTTAAAGGATAAGCGAAAAGAACTGGAGAACCTTCAGTTAGACAATAAAATTAAAATGATAAAAGAAGAACTGGAGGAATGTATTCAAAAAGAAGATAAAATAGATGAATTAACCTTACAATTAAAAGAATTAGAACAAAAGGAAAAACTGCAATTTAGTAAAAATGAAGGTACTTCTCAAAGTTTTGGAGCAATGAATCCAGAGGAAAAGGGCTTTGGCTCAATGGTAAAATACGAGGAACATCTGGATTATTTTCCTGTTATAAGAGAAAAGTATAATAGTTACTGCCAGGATAGGAATCTAAAACAAAGTCTGAAAGAGAAGCAAAATAGATTAAAGGAAGAGCAAAGCAATCTATTAGGCAGTACGAAAGGGAGCAGTTATCTTCTGGAACAGCTGAAAGAACTTGAGAATATTAATTATAACATAGTTCAATATGAGGAAAAGAAATCTACTTTTACAGAAGATTATTGGGATAAGATGAAAAAAGAAAGAATGGGTAATCTATTTATTGGACTTATACCGGTGATTGCGTGTATTATTGGTATTCTCTTTTTTATGAAGCATAAGAGCCCCTTTTTGTTAGCCATTGCAGCCATTGGAGCTGCAGCTTTTATTGGATTTTTATATTTAGTAAAACAATGGAAAGCAAAGCAGCATAATACAGAAGAGTGGTATCGGATTTTAGAAGAGAATCTAAAAAAATTAAATAGTAAGAGGCAAAGTATTTTAGATAGAAATCATGTTGCCAGTGAACAAGAATTAAAGAGTCAGTATGAATATCATTTAAAATCAGAGATGTCTCTTGGGCACCTTCAAAACCAAATAGAGGACTATGAAGAACAAATAATGAATACTAGTAATAAAATTCACATAACAGAAGAAGAATTGATTGGGTATTTTAGTGCCTTCTCCAATTTATATCATAAAGAAGGATTGCCAGTCTTTGAAGCAGGTAATAGCAGTTTCTCATTATTGGAGGAGTACATTAGAAATGAAAAGCAGTCCATTGCCCATTTAAAGGACAATAGAGCCAAAGAGTACGAAGAAATTAAACTGAAAAAAGAAAAGATAAAGTGGGAATTAAAAGCTTTAGAAGACAATGAAGAAAGACTAATGCAGCTGACCAGGCAGCTTCAGGAAGCAGAGGAACAAGCTAAGAATAATGAAGTGGAATTATCTGCAATCAATTTAGCCATAGAAACCATTGAAAATCTTTCTGTAGATATTCATGACAGTTTCGGATGGAAATTAAATGAGCTGGTTTCGAAACTTGCAGAATCCATAACCAATGGAAAGTATTCCAATGTTAAAGTAGATGAGAAAATGAACATTAAAGTAGAGGGGCAAGACAACTACATATTATTAGACAAGCTAAGTGCAGGAACCATATGCCAATTATATCTGGCACTTCGACTAGCCATATCTGATTTAGTGTATGGAAAAGGAGCAATGCCAATCTTGTTAGATGATTGCTTTGCCCTATATGATGATAAGCGGACAAAAGCTGCTTTGGAATCACTTGCACAAAGTGAAAATGGGCAAATCATATTATTTACCTGTCATAAAAGAGAAAAGTCTTTTCTTGACCAGATGCAAGTGGATTATAATTATATAAATCTCAACATCTAAATTTATCGAATAAGTGGCAGGAGCATATTCGACATTATTAAGAAGTCATCCATGGAAAAAGCATAGAGGATTATAATATTATGGCTAATAAAAGTACATAGTCCCAAGGTCTTATGAATAAATCAGCATCGAATTCAAGAACAAATACAAGTCAAAAGAATAAGAGGACAAATAAAAAAAACAGCATGAATACTAATAAAAAGACGAATCACAAATCGAAACAGAATAAGAATAAGAAACAAGCCAGTAAAAAAGAAAAACGTTCTTTCGGTAAAACAATAGGCTGGTCTTTTCTAATTATGCTATTAATTCTATCTTTATGTGTTTTGATAGCAGGCTTGTTCATTTATTTTAAATACGGTGATACCATCATCCGATATCAAAAAGAAGCCCAGGAGGTAGTCAGAATGTCTGACAGGGATACTTTCCGCCAGACAGAAACCAGCTTAGTATATGATGTAAATGGAAAACTATCCTCTGTACTAAAGGGAGAAAAAGATGTATATTACCTGGAGTATAAAGATATTCCAGACACAGTAATTGACGCTATGATTTCTATTGAAGATAAAAAGTTTATGTCACATGAGGGGGTAGACCTGCTGGCTATTATCAGGGCTATGACAGCTCTTATTAAAAATGAAGGTGAGATAACCCAAGGTGCCAGCACTATTACCCAGCAGCTGGCAAGAAATATATTCCTTAGCAATGAAGTAAGCTATGAAAGAAAATTAAAAGAAATATTTATTGCTATTGAGTTAGAGAAAAAATATAACAAAGAAGATATTATGGAGTTTTATTTGAATAATATTTACTTCGCTAATGGTTATTATGGTATAGAAGCAGCAAGTAAAGGATATTTTAGTAAGAAATCCAAAGACCTTACCCTGTCAGAAATCGCATTTTTATGTGCTATACCCAATAATCCCACCCTCTATAATCCTTTAAATCATATGGATAATACCATAGGCAGGCGCAATCGTATTCTGGGGCAGATGTATAATGATGGCCGGATAGGACTGGAAGCATACAATAAGGCTGCCAGCCAGGATATTAAACTTTCTTTAAGTAAAGAGAAAAAAAACAATTATGTAGATACTTATGTATATCATTGTGCCACAAGAGCTCTGATGGAAAAGCAGGGTTTTGAATTCAAATACCAGTTTGAGAATAAAGAACAACAGGAAAGATACGAGGAACAGTATTATGATTTATATAATAAGGTTCAAAAGTCTCTGTATTTTAAAGGATATCGTATCTACACCTCCATTGATTTAAAGAAACAAAAACAACTACAGCAAGCAGTTGATGATACTTTAAAAGATTATAAAGAAGTGAATAAAGAAGGAATCTATACATTGCAGGGAGCAGCCGTTAGTATAGACAACGCAACCGGTAAAGTGGCTGCCATTGTAGGAGGAAGGTCCCAGGAATATAACGGTTATACCTTAAACAGAGGATATCAAAGCTTTAGGCAGCCGGGAAGTGCCATAAAACCACTTATCGTATATACGCCTAGCTTTGAGAAAGGGTATTATCCCGACAATATAGTTGTTGATGAACCCATAAAAGATGGACCTTCTAATGCCGGCGGAGGCTATTCCGGTAAAATGGAATTAAGAAGGGCAATTGAATTATCAAAGAATACCATAGCTTGGAAAATGTTTGAAGAGTTAACTCCTAAAGCCGGACTATCCTATTTACTAAATATGAATTTTTCTAAAATTGATAAAAAAGATTATATACCTGCAGCATCTTTAGGAGGTTTTACAATAGGAACAAGCCCAGTTGAACTAACCTCAGCTTATGCTGCCTTAGAAAATGACGGAGTCTTTCGCGAGCCTACCTGTATTATAAAGATATTAGATGCAGAAGGAAATGAAGTTGTAGGTGAAACCAATAAGCAAAAGCGAATCTATGAAACCAATGCAGCAAGGATGATGACAAACGTATTAGAGGGTGTCATAACAAGGGGAACAGGAAGAGGTTTAGCTTTGGAGAATATGCCCAGTGCCGGTAAAACCGGAACAACAAATGATAACAAAGATGGCTGGTTTGTAGGGTATACCCCTTATTACACTACAGGAGTATGGGTTGGGTATGACATTCCAAAGTCTCTGGGCAACCTATATGGTTCTAACTACCCAGGTACTATATGGAAAACTTATATGGATAAAATACATAAAGACTTAGAATATAAAAAATTTATACCTTATGTAGATAATCGACCTCCGGAAGAAGAAGTGAAGGAGGAAGTGGAGGAAACGGAGAAAGATTCGGTTAATAATCTAGAAGACTCTAATAATCAGAACACTATTGAAAATCAGGATAACAAAGGAAAAGGAAGTAATCAGGAAAATATAGATAATAGTGAAAATCAAGACTTTAATACAGACCCTGATTCAGGGGACCAATGGAATGAACCTAATGATGATGGATTTTATGAGGATACAGAACCTGAAGTAGATACTGATAACCAATCAGGCTTAGATATAGAGGATATAAATAAAGGTGATGCAGATATAGATGGAGGGGCTAATGGTGATATAAGCAATGGTCTTGAGGGGGAGGTAAATGATGGTTTAGATGGTAATGACGAAACTGTCGATGAAAATCCTGCCACAGATATTGGAGCAAAAAAGTAGGGTTGCTGCAAAACAAAAATGTCATTTTGAGCTGGCTTTGTCACTCTGAGCAGGCTTTGCCACACTGAGCTGGCTTTGGCCACCCTGAGCAGGTTTTGCCACACTGAGCAAGCTTTGTCACTCTGAGCAGGTTTTGCCACACTGAGCAAGCTTTGTCATTCTGGGCAGGCTTTGTCACTCTGAGTAAGCTTTGTCATTCTGAGCCAAAGGCGAAGAATCCCACCTTAAAATGAGATTCTTCGCCTTTCAGGCTCAGAATGACAGCTTTGCAACAGCCTATTCTTTCATAGAAATGCCACATAGTGAAAATTAGGTTATGAGTAAGCAGCGTAAGGGGGATAAACTTACCAATAGGCAAGTGGGAATATACCCTTTGGCTACTCCTATCACTTCTTGTATTTGTTTACTACTTTTTGGATACGTTCTGTTGGGCTTAAGAATTCGCTGATGGATTCATCATGATTTAGAGTATCAATTAATAAAGCAATGTACTTACTCATGTCTACACTAATATAATAAGGTTTGGAAAGTAATTCAGATGGTTGATACACTAAGTTTGTAGTCAATACACGATAGATTAATCCTTGTTCATAAGCCTCATCAAATTTATCAAGACCATTGGTGAACAATCCGAAGGTTGCACATACAAAGATTCTTCCTGCTTTTCTCTTCCTTAATTCCATGGCAACGTCTATCATACTTTCCCCTGAGGAAATCATGTCATCAATAATTAACACATCTTTTCCTTCAATATCATCACCAAGGAATTCATGAGCAACAATAGGATTACGTCCGTGAACGACTGTAGTATAATCACGGCGTTTGTAAAACATACCAAGGTCAATACCAAGTACGCTTGCGAAATAAACGGCACGGCTCATACCACCTTCATCGGGACTGATTACCATCATATGATCTGGATCTAAAACTAAGTCCGGTACATTCTTAAGTAAAGCTTTGATAAACTGATAAGTTGGCTGAACTGTTTCAAAGCCCTTTAAAGGAATCGCATTTTGAACACGGGGATCATGAGCATCAAAAGTAAGGATACTTTCTACACCCATGTTGGTTAACTCCTGTAAAGCCAAAGCGCAATCTAAAGATTCTCTGGAACTTCTTTTATGTTGCCTGCTTTCATATAAGAATGGCATGATTACAGTTATTCTTCTAGCTTTGCCGCCAACAGCTGCTATAATCCTTTTTAAGTCTTGGTAATGGTCATCTGGAGACATATGATTAACTTGTCCGCATACTGTATAAGTTAAACTATAATTACATACGTCTACAAGCAGGTATAAATCATCACCACGTACAGTTTCTTTAATGATGCCTTTTGCTTCACCGCTGCCAAATCTCGGGCAGGAAGCGCTGATTAAATAGGAATCTCTTTGATAACCAGAAAAGGCAATGGTGGAAGTATGCTCACTGTTCACTTCATTACGCCAGCTTACAATGTAGTTATTTACTTTTTGACCAAGAGCCTTACTACTTTCTAAGGCGATTATTCCTAAAGGCCCCACTGGAATGGTTTCAATTATTTTTTCTTGCTGTGGCATTTTTATTCGTCCTCCAATAAAGTTTGATTGTTAATGGGAAAATGTCCATTAACGTTATACCATTATCAATATGGTAAGTCAAGGCGAAACTCAAATAAACTTTTAAAATAGTTTTTTTAGTCGAATATCATCACCGACAATTTTCAACAGGGTATAATTACTTGCGATACGGGAAAAAACCCTTTCGCTATAATTAGCATTTATATTATCTAAAGACAAATTAGTAGAAATAATAGTGGCTTTACGTCGTAAGAAACGCTCGTTAATACATAAGTATAATTGTGAGGAAACAAAAGTGTTATTTAATTCTGTACCTAAGTCGTCTACGATTAGCAAGTCACAATCTAAAATATATTCGAATTGATTTTGTGATTCAAAATTATCTTCATTTTTACCAAATTTATTTTTCTCCAGTATATCGAATAACTGAAATGCTGTTAAATAAATGACAGTATGAGCGCTGTCCAATAGTTCTTTGGCAACACAGTTTGCTAAAAATGTCTTTCCAACACCAGTATTACCATAAAGTAAAAGGTTATTATATTCATGATCAAAGTTTTCAATAAAATGTTTACATGCTTGTACAGCTTTTTTAATATTTTGTCTTGGTGTCATTTTTATACTTGGTTCCACATAATCATCAGAATAAAATTCATAAGAGAAAGCGGAAAAGTTTTCTACAGCAATGGCAGTTTTTATATTAGACTGGGAATAAACGATATCCACGATAGCCTGCTTAAAGCAATGACATTTTTCCTTACCAATATAGCCAGTATCTTTGCAATCCGGACAATGATAGGCTGGCTGAAGAAAATCCTTTGGATAACCATATTGTTCTAACAACTGAGCCCTTTTCTTAGAGGCATCTTTGGTGATTTTTTTCAATGAATTTAAGGCATCCTCATCACCATATAAAAGAAGCCTTGCACTTTCAATGGAACTACTTATGACTTTATCGTCAATTTCCTTCATCTCTGGAATGGTTTTATATATCTCTTCCGTACGAAGGTCTAAATTGTGCTTACTCTCCAGCTGCTTTGCATCATAATCTCGCAATATTTTATTATATTGAAAATTTTTTAATGGCATATTTATTCCTTTCTTATGATGATTGAATTATGTCATTCTGAGCAATTTATTGCGAAGAATCTATTTTTAAGGGATTATTCGCAGTAAATTGCACTGAATTATAATGCCAAATAGCACCACTATGAATGGTGGGGATTCTTCGCTACGCTCAGAATGACAGGCTATTTCCTACTGTTTATTTAGCAGCCTTTGCTCCATAGAAGAATAATCTTCGTCAGTATAAGTCCTTTGTGGAAATGCATTAAAGCGGTTAGATTGGGATGGTTTGGTTACTGGAATTACTTTAGCTGAATTTGCCTTAGAGTTTACATTCTTAGCATGCTCTTCGTCTAATTTAGCAACTTGGCTTAAATCCTTCACGCCTTTTTTAAACCAGTTCTCTAATATCTTATCCGCATATTTAAAATCTGGTTTTTGCGTCATAAGAATAGTACGGTTGCAGGCTTCTACAATAATGTCAATGGAGAAGCCAAATTTGTTCAGCCATTTATTAATAAACTGTTTTTCAACATTACCAGGTGCCCTGTTTAATCCAAATGCTTTATTTACTGCGTTGTAATTACTGTTATAAAGGACAGTAGCTGCCTCCGCTTTTTCTACGGTATCAATACCCTCTTCTGCCCAGGATAAGGCAACTGCTTCTATGTAAGATGGATTTTTCTTGTTTTTGGATACACAGTATTCATAAAGGTACATAATCAGTTCAGCTGAGAATCCAAGACTTTCATACAAATATAAAATTAATTGGAGATCCATGGGCTTTATTAAACGATCTAAGTATATTTCAATAATATTTAGTAACCATTTCACCTCATCATTGCCAGTCAGCTGTTTAATCTGCGCCTCCGAGTAAGTCGGTTTGTCAAAGATATGATTTGGCGGAATAGGAGCTGCCTCAATCTCTTCTGGAACGGATGGCGGGGTTATAGGTGAGATTGCAGGTGAAATTGTAGATGTAGTTGCAAATTCTTCTGTATTTTGATTATCTTTAGTCGCAGATAAATCGCTAATGATAATGGATACAATTTGATTATTAGTATCTCTCACCAGGGAAAGTAAATTTACCTTCTCCCAATAACATAATGCTCGAATTATGTCTTTTTCGGTATCATCTAAATGATCAGCAATGGAAGAGATGGTAATCTCCATGTCTGCGGAGGCCATACAACGTAGTAAATAAATATAAACCTTCACATAAGCTCCATTTGCAGAGGGCATATAGCTGTCTATAAAAATATTTGGTATAACAGTACTCTCAGAGGTACCATTGGATTGTAAAGTTATTGTGTTCATTTCTTATACCAAGCCTTTCTATGCAGAATACATACTATAAAACTTCTGCTATTAACACGTATTTTACCTTTGTCACGGTCATTATATCATGAACAAAAAACGTGTTCATGATATATAGCTCCAATCGGAATTTGCAAACTAGCTTGCCGTGCGAGTGCTTTGTCTCGCACTATCCTCATTCCGCCTCATTATATCATAGGTTTCAAAAGATTGAAATAGGTGAAGTGGGGTTAGAGCTTCCCCATAAGGCATTTGTGGACATTGTGGATAATGTGGATAAGTCTGTGTAAGAAATATGTTAATTAATGTTGTAATATGAGGAAATGGCTAGTTTTAAAGGAAATCGTTAAAGTTTTGATTATTTATTTGGTTGAGGATAAAATTTATTATGTGAACTAAAAAATCCACAACCATATCACAATGAAATTGTTGATAAGGTTGTGGATAATGTGGATAACTATTTACCAAGGAGAGCCTCTCCAATGTTTACAACGTCTCCGGCGCCCATAGTTATCAACAAGTCGCCGTTAGTACAATTTTGTAATAAAAAATTTTCGATTTCGCCAAAGCTTGGAAAATAGTGGGCTTCTACCCCTAATTTTTGTAATTCATTCTGTAAGTCTTTTGATGAAATATCCCCAGGATTGACTTCTCTGGCGGCATAGATATCAGCTAATACAACTTTATCAGCTAATGATAAAGCTTTTGCAAAATCCTTTAAGAAAGATTTTGTTCTGGTATAAGTGTGTGGCTGGAATACGCACCAAGTTGTTTTATGAGGATAATTCTTAGCTGCGGCTAAGGTTGCCCTTACTTCGGTAGGATGATGTGCATAATCATCAATAATGGTAACTCCACCTACTTCACCCTTATATTCAAAGCGACGTTCTGTACCTTCAAAAGATAACAAAGCTTCTTTAATTACCTCCAAAGATATATTCAAACTTCTTGCCAGAGCAATAGCAGGTAAGGAGTTGGAAACATTATGAATACCGATAATATTTAAATCTATATGGGTTAGCAGTTTACCATTTTCCATTAAATCATAATGTCCGTGGCCTTTGCCATCGAAGTCTACGTTAGCTGCACTATAGTGAGTTAAGGCATTTGCTACAGGACTCTTTTCGTGATTTACACTGTAGGTTATCACGTTACAAGGTAAATCTTTTGTAAAGTAACTTACATTCTCAATATCCCCATTGATAATTAATAATCCATTCTTTGGAAGACGTTTTGCAAATTCGCGGAAGGAATTACGGATATCATTTAAATCCTTAAAGAAATCCAGGTGTTCTGCTTCTACATTTAATATAATACTTCTTGCAGGATTAAATTTTAGGAAACTGTTGGTATATTCACAGGCTTCTGTAATGAAAAGTTCAGAATGCCCAATGCGGATATTTCCACCGATATTATCCAATATTCCACCTACTGAAATAGTTGGATCTAAATTTGCTTTTAATAGGATAAGAGACAACATGGAAGTTGTTGTAGTCTTACCATGAGTTCCGGCGATGGCAATGGAGTCCGTGTAATGAAGCATTACCTGACCCAGAAGTTCTGCACGATCCATAATTGGGATACCTGCCTGTATAACAGCCTGATATTCAGGGTTATCTTCCTTAACGGCAGAAGTATAAACGACAAATTCCATATCAGGTGTAATATTTGAAGCCCTTTGTCCATATATTATATTGATACCGATACTTTCTAAGTGCTTTGCAATTTTACTTATTTTTGAATCAGATCCACTGACACGAAAACCCATCGTATGTAAAAGTTCGGCCAGACCACTCATACTAATACCGCCGATACCAATAAAATGTACGTTATTTGGTTTGCTAAAATCGATTTGATACATAAGACACTTCCTATTCTTAATTAATTGATTTATATCTGATTTATGTGTCAGATATAATTACATAGTGTTATTATAACCGTTTCCTATAAAAATACAATTAAAATTTAAACAATGGGGAAGCCCATACTTACAAAAGTTCTGATAATTAAAAAGTATTCCACTTTATTGCTTTTTCATTCTGCAAAACTGTAATAATTAAAAACCGGTTAGAATTATAGTATTCCTATAATATATGGAATATTATAATTAATGATAATAGCAAAGTAATTATGTTAATGTTTTATAGAAATTTTATATTTGTAATAATTACAATATACAATATGTAGTAAAAGATTTAAATAATTCGAAAATTATTGTAAAATTCATTCACAACAATAGAAATATATGGTATAATAGTCTCATACTGAATAAGAGGTGATTTGATGATTAAAAAAGAAATGATAGCTATGCTTCTTGCTGGTGGACAAGGCTCCAGACTTGGAGTTTTAACATCCCATATAGCTAAGCCAGCAGTTGCATTCGGGGGAAAATATAGAATCATTGACTTCCCTCTTAGTAATTGTATCAATTCAGGTGTAGATACGGTTGGAGTATTGACTCAGTATCAGCCCTTGCGCTTAAACACACATATAGGAATTGGTATACCTTGGGATTTGGACCGAAATATTGGCGGTGTATCTATTCTTCCTCCTTATGAAAAGAGTACCTGCAGTGAGTGGTATACTGGAACAGCCAATGCCATATATCAAAACTTAGAATATATGGAATATTATAATCCTGATTATGTTCTGATTCTTGGCGGGGATCATATTTATAAGATGGATTATGAGATTATGCTGGAATATCATAAATCTAAGAATGCAGATATTACATTAGCGACCATACCAGTGCCAATGGAGGAAGCCAGTAGATTCGGAGTAGTTATTACTGATGAGAATAAGAGGATTATTGAATTTGAAGAGAAACCACCACAACCTCGAAGTAATTTAGCTTCCATGGGAATCTATATTTTTTCATGGAATGTACTAAAGGATGCGTTAATTGCCTTATCAGAACAAAAGGGGTGTGATTTTGGTAAACACATTATTCCTTATTGTCATCAAAAAGGTGATGGAGTATTTGCTTATGAATATAACGGATATTGGAAGGATGTTGGTACCTTAGGTTCATACTGGGAATCCAATATGGAGCTGATAGATTTGATTCCCGAATTCAATTTATATGAAGAGTTCTGGAAAATCTATACCAAAGCTGATACCATACCACCTCAATTTATTGCAGATACTGCTATCATTGATAAAGCAATCATAGGCGAAGGAACTGAAATCTATGGAGAAGTATATAATTCTGTAATCGGCTCCGGAGTCACAATTGGACAGGGCGCTATTATTCGAGATTCTATTATTATGAAGGCAGCAGTAATTGAAGATGGCGTGATCATTAATAAATCCATCATTGCTGAAGGGGCAGTGATTGGAGCCAACACACAATTAGGTGTAGGGGAAGAAGTGCCGAATAAATTATATCCTAATATTTATTCCTTTGGTCTCGTCACAGTGGCTGAAAATACAAAGATACCATCCGGTGTAAAGATTGGTAAAAATACAGCTATTGAAGGGGTTACCCTGCCGGAAGATTATCCAAACGGAATTCTTGAAAGCGGAGAAACTTTGATTAAGGCAGGTGACAGACTATGAAAGCAATAGGCTTAGTTTTAGCAGGTGGGAATAGCAATAAGATGAGAGAACTATCCAACAAAAGAGCGATTGCAGGCATGCCTATCGCCGGAAGCTATCGTGCAATCGACTTTGTATTAAGCAATATGTCCAATTCCCACATTCATAAAGTTGCAGTAATTACACAATATAATGCAAAATCTTTAAATGAACATTTAAATTCTTCAAAATGGTGGGATTTTGGAAGAAAACAAGGGGGCTTATTCGTTTTTACACCTACTATAACAGCAAGAAACAGCTTCTGGTATCGTGGAACAGCAGATGCCATGTATCAGAATATCAGTTTCTTAAAAAAGAGCCATGAACCTTATGTAGTTATTGCATCAGGAGATGGTATATATAAGTTAGATTATAATAAAGTGCTGGAATATCATATTAATAAAAGAGCAGATATTACGGTAGTATGTACGAAACTTCCTGAGGAGGAAGATGCCAGTAGATTTGGTGTTATTAAAGCAGAGGAAGATGGACGAATCATACAGTTTGATGAGAAACCCATTGTTACAGATTCCAATACTGTGTCTACTGGAATATATATTATACGCAGGCGCCAATTAATTGAGCTGTTAGAAAAAGCAGCAGACGAAGTGCGATTTGATTTTGTAAAGGATATTCTAATCCGATATAAGGATGTTAAGAAAGTATATGCTTATACCATGGATACTTATTGGAATAATATCTCCACTGTAGAAGCTTTTTATAGGACAAACCTGGATTTTTTGAAGAAAGATATTAGGAATTATTTCTTTAGACAGTATCCGGATATATATTCAAAAGTGGAGGATTTACCTCCTGCCAAATACAATCAGGGTTCCAATGTGAAAAACAGCTTAATTTCAAGCGGCTGTATTATTAATGGTCAAGTGGAAAATTCCATATTATACAAAAAAGTATACATAGGCAATAACTGTACTATTAAGAATTCTATTATTTTGAACGATGTGTATATAGGAAACAATACCCATATTGAAAATTGTATTGTAGAAAGTCGATGTACCATTCGTGCTAACTCTAATTACATGGGAGAAGATGGAGAAATTAAGATTGTAGTTGAGAAAAATAATAGATATGTTTTATAAAATCCTACAGATTCCTGTAGGTACCTAAATTCGTTAAGATAAATAATTTTATCTATAAAAAACCAAAGATAAACTCAGAAGGGGGACTTACAAAATGCAAATTACTGACGTGCGAGTTCGCAAAGTAAGCAAAGAAGGAAAAATGAAGGCGGTTGTTTCAATTACCATGGACAATGAATTTGTTGTTCATGATATTAAAGTAATTGAAGGTGAAAAGGGATTATTTATAGCAATGCCAAGCCGCAAAGCTGGAGACGGTGAATACCGCGACATCGCACATCCAATCAATTCTGAAACTAGGGATAAGATTCAAAAGATTATCTTAGAAAGCTATGAAGCAGCTGCTGAAGTAAATGTAGAAGAAGCTGCAGTAGAATAAAAGAGATAATAAGAGTATTTTCTAGTGAAAGAAAGTAGCATTTAGAAGGTAGTGGAGTTGTTGCAAAAACTCCACTACCTTCTAAATGCTACTTTCTTTCAAAAACTGTCATTCTGAGCCCAAAAGGCGAAGAATCTCATTTTAAAGTGGGATTCTTCGCCTGCGGCTCAGAATGACAAAGCTTGCTCGGAGCGGTAAAGTCTGCTCAGGATGACAAAGCTTGCTCAGGATGACAAAGCTTGCCCAGGATGGCAAAACTTGCTTAGGATGACAAAACTTGCTCAGGATGACAAAGCTTGCTCGGAGCGGCAAAGTCTGCTCAGGATGACAAAGCTTGCTCGGAGTGGTAAAGTCTGCTCTGAATGACATTTTTTATTTTGCAAACAAACCTTAATGGTATCTGCTATTCTAAACAATAATATGTAAAAGGAAGAATGCTGTAAAGTAATTCTTCCTTTTATTTTGTAGTTTACTTATTATCTGCCACAGTTCAGATATGGCATCCCGCAGGCGGAACTGTAACTATAACTTTATTTTCTTATGGTTATTGAATCAAAAATAAGATATAATGAAAGCCAGATATTTATATAAAAATGATAGGGGAGCCTTTTGTGAAAAAATTTATAAAAACCGTTATCACCATAGCTTTATTAGCTATATTAATATATAAACTTGAAGATAGATATAAAGTAATTGAATGGGTATATGATGTGGTGACAACAGAAAGAACCCATGAAGAAGACTTTATTAGTGAGATTCGACAGGCACTGTTAGAGGGAAAAGAAGAATTTGTAATTCAGTATATTGGCGAATTCGATAGTATAGATTGGTTTACAGAGGAGGCTATAAACTTGGCCTATTCTATAGATGACCAAAAAACCTCCAGTGACTATGATTATCTTAAGTATAAGGTAGAAAGCATATATGCCCAAGTTAGCGGGTTGGGGAAAATTCTAACTGTTACTTATCAGTTTAAATATAATGAAACTGCTGATGAAACTAAAAAAGTAGATGATAAGATTAAGAAACTTTTTAATAAGTGGAATATAGAAAAACTTAGTGATTATGATAAGATAAAGAAAATACATGATTTTATTGTAGAAAATGCATCTTATGATACTAATATGAAAAAATATTCTGCTTATGATAACTTATTTGAAAAAACCTCTACCTGTCAGGGTTACATGACCTTGGCTTATAAAATGCTTACCGAAGCAGGAATTCCCTGCAGAGTTATAACGGGAACCGGAAATGGGGAAGCTCATGGATGGAATATCGTATATTTAGATGGTAAATGGTATAATTTTGATAGTACCTGGGATGATCCTCTGACTTGGAATGGAGAAGATATATTGACATATGATTTTTTCTTAAAGGCAGAGAAAGATTTTCCGGGTCATGTAAGGGATGAGGAGTTTCAAATAGAGGAATTTAATAAGGAATATGTTATGAGTAAAGAAAGTTATAAAAAGTAACAAGTGCTGACATTAATCTTGAAGGTCAATTAAAAAGAATAAGCTAAACAAGCCAAGAATTTGTATTTCAATACCTATCCTTGGCTTTTTATTGCCATTTGCCATGTATGATAGGAAGTAAGAAAAGATGTTAGTGAAATCAATTAAAACCGTAAAATAATATAACATCAAACAAATTTACTAATAATCATACTATATTTCATAGCAATTTTTCTTCTTATTAAATAAAATAGTATATAAGAGAAATACTTAAAATATAGACGAACACATAGATAAGCCTAGTTATTGTACATTTAGAAGGAGGATACTATGAGTAAAACAAATAATTTAACGTTAGTGATTATGGCAGCAGGAATGGGAAGCAGATATGGCGGCTTAAAACAAATTGATCCTGTTGGTAAACATGGTGAATTCATTATTGATTATTCCATTTATGATGCTATTAAAGCAGGTTTTAATAAGGTTGTATTTATTATAAAAGAAGAGAACTATGATGTATTTCGCGACACTGTAGGTAAACGTGTTGAGAAATTAGTAGATGTTAAATATGCATTTCAAAAAATAGATACAATTCCAGAAGGAACAGTTACACCAGAAGGAAGAACGAAACCATGGGGAACTGCACATGCTGTTTATAGCTGCAAGGATTTGGTAAATGAAAACTTTGCTGTTATTAATGCAGATGATTTCTATGGAAGAGATTCTTTTATACAGTTAGCTGACTTCCTAAAAGAAAAGGGAGAAGCCGGCAATAAATATCATTTTGCAATGGCTGGTTTTATCTTAAAGAATACTTTAACAGAAAATGGCCATGTTGCCAGAGGTGTATGTACAACTGATGAAAACAATTACCTTAAGAATGTAATAGAAAGAACTAAGATACAATACAATGGCGGAAAAGTTCAATTTTATGAGGAAGGTGATGGCTGGACGACAATAGATTCTGACAGCACCGTATCTATGAACTGCTGGGGCTTTACACCGGATATTTTTGTAGAAATAGAAAAACAGATGAAGGATTTCTTTAAACAAGATGTAAGCACTTTAAGTAAAGCGGAATTCTTTTTACCATCTGTCGTACAAAATTTAATTGATAACGGGAAATGTGATGTTAAAGTACTTCATACAACTGCAAAATGGTATGGCGTAACTTATCATGAGGATAAAGAAGAAATCGTGAAATTTATCAGTAAACAAATTGAAAATGGTGTCTACCCGGAAAATTTGTGGAATTAATAAATGGAATAAATGGTGCCAGGCACCAAAACCAAAAGAAAGGAATATGATATGGAAAACAGAACAATGAAGGCTAAAATAACAGCAGAAATTGTGGACAAATTTGACTTTGCAGGTGAGTTTATTTACATTGAGCCACTTGGACAGGGTCATATTAATTCAACCTATGCAGTATATTTTAGAAGAGAGACGGAACCTCCAATTCGCTATGTTTTGCAACGTATTAATACAAGCATTTTAAAAGATCCTTTAGCATTAATGAAAAATATTGAAGGTGTAACCAATCATTTACGTAAAAAAATTATAGAAGCCGGTGGTAATCCAGAAAGGGAAACGCTGACCATTGTAAAAACTAAAGACGGAAAGTTATTCTATGAGGATACGGATAAGGAATGTTGGAGAGCTTATCTATTTATTGAAGATGCAACTTGTTACCAGTCTGCCGAAAAACCAGGGCTTTTCTATAATTCTGCTAAAGCATTTGGCAGATTTCAGAAGCTATTATCTGACTATCCGGCAGAGACTTTATCAGAAACCATTGAAAAATTCCATAATACTGCAAACCGTTATAAAAACTTTGAGATTGCAGTGGCAGAAGATAAGATGGGAAGAGTAAAAGACGTTCTGAAAGAAATTGAATTTGTTAAATCCAGAAAAGATGACTGTAGTATTGTAGTGGACTTAATTGAAAAGAAAGAGATTCCTTTACGTGTAACCCATAATGATACAAAGCTAAATAATATTATGATGGATAATGAAACCAATGAAGGTATCTGCGTTATAGACCTTGATACAGTAATGCCCGGTTCTGTTTTCTATGACTTTGGTGACAGTATCCGTTTTGGTGCAAGCTCTGCAGCAGAAGATGAAACAGATTTATCTAAAGTTTATATGGATATTAATTTATTTGAAGAATATACAGATGGTTTCCTAAGTGAGGCAGGGGAAACATTAACAAAGAAAGAATATGAATTACTTGCTTTTTCTGCAAAACTTTTAACTTTAGAGTGTGGTATACGATTCCTTACTGATTACCTTGAAGGAGATACTTATTTTAAAATTCACAGGGAACATCATAATTTGGACCGTGCAAGAACTCAATTTAAATTGGTTGCTGATATGGAAGAAAAGATGGATATGATGAATGAGATAGTAAGAAGCCATTGCAAATAATTAAAAGAGATTTATTTAAAAAAGGGGTTGTCGCAAAACTGTCATTCTGAGCCCAGGTGGCGAAGAATCCCATTTTAATGTGAGATTCTTCGAACTAAGGTTCTCAGAATGACAGTTTAACGTGAGATTCTTCGAACTAAGGTTCTCAGAATGATAGTTTAACGTGGGATTCTTCAAACTAAGGTTCTCAGAATGACATTTTTCATTTTGTAACAGCCCCTAAAAAAACAATGGAAATAAATAGAACAATATAGTATACTATATTAGAATGAATATATAGAAAATATTTCATTTTAATATAGATTTGCGTGTCAAAACTCTTATACTCATTCAATAAACTATGCTAGAGTTTTGATACGCAAATCAAAATATGAACCTATTGTTTAAAAAGCCCTGTGAGGCAAAATTAAAAGGAAAGGTATAGGTGTTGTTATGAATATATTGGTAACTGGCGGAGCAGGTTTTATTGGAAGCCATACTTGCCTGGAGCTATTAAATGCAGGACATGATGTTATTGTTGTTGATAATTTATCCAATTCCAGCGAAGAATCTCTCAAGCGTGTAGAAGAATTAACAGGAAAAAGTATATTATTTTATCAGGTGGATTTATTAGATTATAGTGCATTGGATGAGATATTTGATAAAAATAAGGTGGATGCAGTAATACATTTTGCAGGTTTAAAAGCTGTTGGAGAATCTGTCCATATTCCTTTAAGATATTACCATAATAATCTAACAGGTACTTTCAATTTACTTGATTGTATGCAAAAGCATGAAGTGTTTAATCTTGTATTTTCCTCATCTGCGACGGTTTATGGAACACCTGAGAAATTACCTATTACAGAAGATTTCCCGCTATCTACAACCAATCCATATGGAACTACTAAGTTAATGATTGAACAGATTTTACAAGACTTATATGTGTCTGACTCCAGATTCTCCATTGTAATTCTTCGTTACTTTAATCCAATTGGAGCCCATGAAAGCGGACGTATTGGAGAAGATCCAAGCGGAATCCCTAATAATCTTCTGCCTTACATTGCACAAGTTGCTACAGGTAAATTAAAGCAAGTAAGTGTATATGGTAATGATTATCCTACTATTGATGGTACTGGTGTAAGAGATTATATCCATGTAGTTGATTTAAGCCTTGGCCATCTAAAAGCGATTGAGAAAAAGGCTGGTAATCCTGGTGTATACATTTATAATTTAGGAACTGGTAGAGGTTATTCTGTATTAGAGATGATTCATGCTTTTGAAAAGGCATGTGGAAAAGAGCTTCCTTATCAAATTGTTGACCGTCGTCCAGGAGATGTAGCAGCATGTTATTCCAATCCTGAGAAAGCAAAGAGGGAATTAGGCTGGGAGGCAAAATACGACATTGAAAAGATGTGCCAGGACGCATGGAATTGGCAGAGTCATAATCCGGATGGGTATAGACAGTAATTAAATAATATATAGGACGCTAAGGACGCTAAGGACGCTTTGCCCGATGTAATTTTTAGAGACCTTCAAGGGTATGGGACGCTATATGTTTCATGTTCCACTTGGAGAATTCCATGGTTCTAATACCATAGGAATCGCTTATAACATCAGTGAAAATGGAGAACTCGGTGGCGTTGCCACCTCAGACAGCCCCATTTTCACTGATTGGCGCGATTTCTATGGTATAAGAACCATTGGGAATTCTCCCAAAGTCACATGAAACATATAGCGTCCCACACCCTCGAAGGTCAATTTAAGTTTATGGGGGCAAAGCTGTTTATTCATTAATTAACTTACATAATGGTTTTATGGACAAATAAAATAGATAGAAATGAAATTGTAAATAAGTTAAACTCCGAAATGCTATTTCACTTTTGGGGTTTTTTATATCTATAAGAGTAAATTAAATCCCCACTGATTCTTGGTTCATGAAATAATCAACTATTTTCTCATATCTATCCTGGGCAGATAGACAAGTATCCGTCAGATAGCCTTTTTCGTTTTTATATTCTTTAAGCCCTCGATAATAGAATAATTTATGTTCTTCTTCTATAATGAATGGGAGAATTCCATAGTTTAAGCATTCTTTGAACATAATCAATCTTCCTACGCGTCCATTTCCATCCTGAAAAGGATGAATGGTTTCAAATGTATGATGAAATTCTATAATATCATTTAGGGTGATATTTGATTTGCTGGTATATTCTTTTATTAAATATGCCATTTCTGTGCTGACTTTAGAGGAAGGTGTTGTTTTACTGTCTCCTATCATGTTTGGTTTCTTTTTATATTCACCTGCCATAAACCAGTCTTTGCGGCTATCAGAGGTATTATTCTTTAGTATTTCATGGAACTTCTTGATTATGGTTTCAGAGAGAGGGTCTTCTGCGCAATCAATCATAAAGTCAAAGCATTGGAAGTGATTTAGAGTTTCTATAATATCGTCAATATTTGCAGTTTCCTGTTCCTCAAGTGCTATGGTATTTGTTTCATAAATATAGCGGGTTTGGTCTTCAGATAACTTACTTCCTTCTATACGATTGGTGTTATAAGCCATTTTAATCTGAGTAAGGTGATATAGTCCACCTTTTAATTTCATGGCTTTTTCTTCTTTTAACTGTTTTAGTATATTACTCATAGGCTTTTCACTTTCGTAGTTTAATATATCTCCGGGTTGGCAGTGTAATTCTCTGCAAATATCATCAATTACTTTCATAGACACATACTCATTTTTTGATAACTTTGCCAGGGTTTTAGAAGAAAGTCCGATTTTATTTTTTAACTGAACTTTCGATATTCCTTTATCTTTTAATAAATTAAATAATCCGCCATATTTTATACTCATAGCAAAACCCTCCTTTGCTACTTATTATACCATAATGTTTACTTTAGTAAACATATGATTGATATAAGTTTACAAAGGTAAATATAAGATAATATAACAACAATCTATCTTCTTACTCCCATTACTCGCAGCTTTTTCGAAAATCAGTAGGAGACATATTTTTATGTTTTGTAAATGCTTTCGTAAAATAGTTTTGGTCGGAAAATCCACATAATGAGGTAATCTCCCCAATGGTTTTCTTACTATTTCTTAGATAATTTTCTGCATGTTGAATACGAATTTTTGTTAAGTATTGATTGATACCTTGATTAAACTTTAGTTTAAAATGGGTATGCAATGTTGATTTTGAGCAGAAAAAGTGTGAGCAGAGTAAATCAATGGTGATTTTTTTGCTATAGTTAAGGTCAAGATATCTTTTTATCTCCATTGCCAAATCTTGTTTTTGAAGATTTAGCCGATTGCTTAAAGTAATATATTGAGCACAAACATTCATTATTGTAATTACTGATTGAATGGTTTCTTTGGAACTGACAGGGACTTGTTTTAAGGCTTCCGATAAATCATTCTTATCTTCTACATATGGCAATGCAGCAAAAAAGGAATTGTTTTTGGATTCGGAATAATCGTCTAAGTACTGGCCCATCATCAGGTAACCAGTTAAAGTTCCAAAGCTATAAAGGGGGGTAACTGCTTCACACAAACCAAAGTGACATTTGTATATATAAACATCTTTTAATGATTGTACTTTTTCAAAAGCATTGATGTCATTTTGTACGCATTTTTGCTTTCCTTCCAAAGACTTTTGAACAAGACTGCAAAAGCAACTTAAGTTTTTGGGATAGGCAATCACCTCGTTAAATTCGGTATCGTAGATACTGATTCGAAAGCCGGATATATTATATAGTTCTTTTAAAATTCCTTCTAATGTAATTTCAGCAGCCATCATATCACCTCATTATTTTATAAAACTGCTATGTTCATATAATAAATACTACAATTAGGGCGTTAAAGCTCCTGACTTAATCAACTATTATAAGTAAAACATAAAATATTAAGTTTAACAAGGTTAGATTGTCTTTTTTTGAGTAAAAGATTTATCTAAAGATTTATCTAATTGTTGCAATTTAGCTTATAATATCCAATTTATTCGGCTTTTCCCAATGTTAGAAAAACTATTGCGATAAAAATATCAATGATTTATAATGATAACTATATGAAACGACGCTGCACATATATTTTGGTATAGGTGTAGCGTTGTTGTGTGCATATTTTTGAGGTATTGCTAATGTGGTCTTTTCTTATGGAAGAGGAGGAGTTAGATATGTTAAGTGACAATCTACAATACAAATGTGATTTATTTACAGAAAACTATCAGATATTAAAGGATAATTTTAAATGGGAATATTCTATGATGTTACGGCTATCCGGTATTATTTGTACCAATGCCGGTTTAAAGGCAGATACAGAAGCTATTAGAAATGCAAAAAAAATTATTAAGAATAATACAGGGATATTCTCAAATTTTAAGGATATATCATTTTTTGTTTTATCAACTTTATTTTCACTGGAACAGAATCCGGAAAGTATGTTTTTAAAAACAAAAAGAGTGTATGAAGAAATGAAAAAAATCGGTTTTCACTCTTCGCCTTATTTGACTTTAGCAGCATTTTCTGTGGCAAAACAAACAGAAGATGAGAATGTGCCAGCAGTTATTAACAGAGCAAAAGAATTCTATGATTCAATGAAAAGAGAACATAAATTTTTAACCTCCTCTGATGACTATGGATATGCAGCAATGTTAGCTGCCACAGATTTGGAAGTTGCTGAGGCAATAAAAGATATGGAGTTTTGCTATGAGTTATTAAAGAAAAGCTTTGGCGCAGGTAATGAACTTCAGTCTTTAACCCATGTTCTTGCTATGGGTGAGGAACAGGCTGAAAGCAAATGTGATAGAGTATTAAAAGTATTTGAAAGCCTGAATAGAAAAGGGTGCAAGATTTCAAAATATCATAATCTTTCCAATCTTGGTATACTAGTATTGATTAGTGAAGACGTGGAGAAGATAACCGATGAAATCGCAGAGGTGAATCAGTATTTGTTAGAGAAAAAAGGTTTCGGAAGATGGTCCATTTCGAAGCAGGATCGAACTTTATTCAGCTCGGTACTGGTAGTGGATGAATATCTAAAAGACATAAAGAAGAATTCCCTTACCATGACTCTGACTAACAGTATAACCAATTTAATTATTGCAGAACAAACGGCTATGATTATTGCCATATCCAGTGCCTCTGCTGCATCGGCAGCATCTTCCTATAGTGATTAAATAGGAAGAAAAGGTATTTTCACAAATGTAAGACCAAGTTTTCTATTGGAAAGAATTTTAAAATGAACTTAGGAAGAGATTCATTTTCATTTTGAACTACTTTGTCATTATTTGAGATGCCATAAAGCGGCATCATAGCTGGAAGTGTGAATGAAAAATTAAGAATGAAAGGATGCCACGAAAGAAATTCTTTCACACTATATATGAAGGGCAGTATCGCAAAGAAACTTGCGATATGCAGTGGGTGTAATTATGCACATTATTATAGGATTGGGAAATCCGGATCAAAGATATGCAGCAACCAGGCATAATATTGGATTTGATGCATTAACGCGAATATCAGATGATTATGATATTCCTTTGGATTTTAAAAAACATAAAGCTTTATGTGGAAAAGGATACATTGACGGTGAAAAGGTTGTACTTGCCATGCCTCAGCCTTTCATGAATTTAAGAGGAGAAAGCGTAAGGGAACTTGTAGACTTTTACAAAGTATCCAATGAAGAAATTATAGTAATCTATGATGATATTAGTTTAGATGTTGGCAAACTTCGTCTTCGAAGTAAAGGAAGTGCAGGGGGGCATAACGGAATTAAGAATATTATCAGCCATCTGGGTACGGAAGAATTCCCAAGAATCAAAGTAGGAGTAGGCGATAAACCCAAGGATTGGGACCTGGCAGATTATGTACTGGCACGTTTTCCAAAAGAAGAAGAGCCCGTTATTCGTGATGCTTTAAAAAGAACTTCAGAAGCAGTAAAGTCAATTATTACAGATGGAATGTCTGCCGCAATGAATATATATAATAGAAAATAAATAAGATACAATGAAAGGGATAAATTGATTTTAATATTATCCTTGATTTAGCATGGAATTTTGCATATTTGATTAGAAAATCTCAGGAATAGGTGTCTATAAAGGAGGCAGCAATTTGAAAACCTTTACTTCCCCTCTGAAGGAATTAAAAGAATTTAATGACATTAGAGACAACTTAAAATTAAAAAACACGCCGGTGCAAGTTACAGGTTGTATTGATTCACAGAAATGTCATATCATCAGTGGTTTAGGTGAAGGCTATCTGTGGAAATTAATCATAACTTACAGCGATTTGAAAGCCAGGGAAATATATGAAGATTATAGGCTTTACGATAAAAACGTTTATATATATCCGGCCAAGGACATTATATTCTACAGTGTTGATATTCATGGTAATGCCCTTGTAAAGGACCGGCTTAAGATTTTAAGAAAGCTCATTGAAAAAGAACCGGTAACTATTATTACAACATTAGATGGTGGTATGGATAAAATTCTTCCTCTGGATTTTCTGAAAGAATCAGTAATTACCATAGAGGAAGCCAGTACCATTGATTTTACTAAGCTTCAGGAGAAACTGATACATCTGGGTTATGAAAGACTGGGACAGGTGGAAGGTCCTGGAGAATTTGCAGTCAGAGGAGGTATTTTAGATATTTATCCTCCTACGGAAGACTGCCCATTTCGTATAGAACTATGGGGGGATGAAGTTGATTCCATTCGTTCCTTTGATGTGAACAGTCAACGCTCCATTGAGAATGTAAAGAGCCTTAAAGTCTACCCAGCGGCAGAAATGATTCTGAGCAGGGATAGAATGATACAAGGTATAAAAAAAATAGATGATGAGACAAAACAATATGTAACAAAGCTACGTGAACAATTTAAAACAGAAGAAGCTGCACGTATTAAAAGTATTATTGAAGAATTTAAAGAAAACATAGTTAATTTCCAAGGTTCCGTAGGTATTGATAGTTATATCAATTATTTTTATGAAAAAACGGTTTCTTTATTTGACTACTTTCAGGAAGACAATTCCATTGTGTTTTTGGATGAACCTACAAGAATTATTGAAAAAGGGGAAGCTGTGGAAACAGAGTTTAGAGAGGGTATGATTGGCAGAATTGAAAAAGGTTATATTCTTCCCGGACAAAGTGACGTTATCTATAGCTACAAAGAACTTCTTGCCAATATAAACCGCAAGAATACTATATTACTAAGCACTATGGATTATAAGACAACCTTTTTTACTACCAAATGTAAATATGACTTTACTGTTCGGTCTGTAAATCCATATAATAATAATTTTGATGTCCTGATAAAGGATTTAGCAAAGTGGAAGAAAAACGGTTATCGTATTCTCCTACTATCCGGTTCCAGAACCAGGGCAAAAAGACTTAGCGAAGATTTAAGAGAGCATGATTTAACTGCCTTTTATAGTGAAGATATGGACCGCGTCATTCAAAAAGGTGAGATTATGACTGCTTATGGAAGTATTCACAAAGGTTTTGAATATCCACTTATTAAGTTTGTAATCATATCAGAAAGTGATATTTTCGGTGCTGAGAAAAAGAAGAAACGTAAAATTAAAGAATATGATGGTAAGAAGATTCAAAACTTTACGGATTTAAATATTGGTGATTATGTAGTTCATGAAAACCATGGATTAGGTATCTATAAAGGTATCGAAAAGATTGAAGTGGATAATGTAACGAAAGATTATATTAAAATTGAATATGCCGGAGGCGGCATATTATATATACTTGCAACAGGTCTTGATGTAATACAAAAGTATGCCGGTGCAGATACAAGAAAACCAAAATTAAATAAGTTAAGCTCTCCGGAATGGAAGAGAACGAAAGCAAAAGTCAAAGGTGAAGTAAAAGAGATTGCTAAGGAATTAGTAGAACTTTATGCTGCAAGACAGTCAAAAGAAGGCTATCAGTTTGGTCCGGATACGGTATGGCAAAATGAATTTGAGGAAATGTTTCCTTATGAAGAGACAGATGACCAGCTTCGGGCTATAGAAGAGACAAAACGGGATATGGAAAGTAAGAAGATTATGGATCGTTTAATCTGCGGAGACGTTGGCTATGGTAAAACCGAGATTGCCATTCGTGCTGCATTTAAAGCGGTTTCGGATGGGAAACAGGTAGTTATCCTAGTACCTACTACTATATTGGCTCAACAGCATTACAACACGTTTGTACAAAGAATGATGGATTTTCCAATCAGCATTGATATGCTATCCCGCTTTCGTACACCTGCCCAGCAAAAGAAGATTATTGAGAAGTTAAAGAAAGGAAGCCTGGACATTATAATTGGTACTCACCGGGTTTTGTCAAAGGATATACAATTTAAAAATTTAGGCTTATTAATCGTTGATGAAGAGCAAAGATTTGGTGTAACTCACAAAGAGAAAATTAAAAAGTTAAAAGGTGAAGTAGATGTGCTAACCTTAACCGCTACTCCAATACCAAGAACTCTGCATATGAGCTTAATTGGAATTCGGGATATGAGTGTTTTGGATGAACCTCCAGTAGACAGAATGCCAATTCAAACTTATGTATTAGAGCATAATGATGAAATTATAAGGGAAGCCATTATCAGGGAATTAACAAGAGGTGGACAGGTATATTACGTGTACAACCGTGTTAATGGCATTGATGAGGTTACAGCAAGGATTGCAAAATTAGTACCAGAGGCCAATGTATCATTTGCCCATGGTCAGATGAGCGAAAGGGAACTGGAGCGTATTATGTTTGATTTTATTAATGGAGAAATCGATGTACTGGTTTCTACAACCATTATTGAAACCGGACTTGATATCTCCAACGTAAATACCATGATTATTGATGATGCAGACCGACTGGGCTTATCACAGTTATATCAATTAAGAGGACGTGTTGGAAGGTCCAATCGAACCGCTTATGCATTTCTAATGTATAAAAGAGATAAGATGCTAAAGGAGATAGCGGAAAAACGTCTCCAAGCCATTAAAGAATTTACTGAACTTGGTTCTGGTTTTAAGATTGCCATGAGGGACTTAGAAATCCGTGGTGCAGGAAATCTCCTTGGTGCACAGCAAAGCGGACATATGGAAGCAGTAGGATATGATTTGTACTGTAAGATGCTAAATGATGCAGTACAGGCTATGAAAGGCGACTCGGTAGAGGAAGAAACTTTTGATACCACTGTGGATATAGATATTGATGCATTTATTCCTGCTACTTATATTAAGAGTGAGTTTCAAAAACTGGATGTATACAAACGAATTGCAGAGATTGGTAATGAAGAAGATTTACTTGACATGCAGGAGGAATTACTGGACCGTTTTGGGGATATGCCTTCTTCTGTTAATAATTTATTAAATATTGCCCTTATAAAAGCTATGTGTCATAGCGTATACATCTCTTCCCTGGTACACAAAAACGATCAGGTTAAGCTGGTTATGTATAATAAGGCAAAACTAAAAGTGGATCAGTTTCCTCAATTAATTGAGAAATATCAGCCTGCTTTAAAACTAACCATGGAAGCAAACCCCTATTTTACTTATGATTTAAAGAAAGTATTAAAAGGAAAAATAGATACTTTAAGTATTTTTGAAAATGTGAAAAAACTATTAAATGACTTAAAACTATTGCTTGATGGGGAGAATTAAATTATAATGAAACTTATGTTGTGTAGTACAAACATAATTTGTGCCTGTAACTTTCTTAAAAATAGACTGAATTGGGCAAGAAAGAGGAAAGAATGAAGAAAATAACAAAGAAATTAGTGTACTTAGGACTTTTATCATCAATTATGGTTTTTGCTGTAGGTTGTTCAAAGTCTGACGATAAAAAGAATAACGAAACAAGTACAAAACAAGAAGAAAAAGGAACAGATGAGAAAGGAACAGAGGCAGATAATAAATTATTTGAAAAAGAAGTTGTTTCTGTTGGAGATAAAAAAGTTTCGTATAGTGAAGCAATGGCATACTTTAAGTCATTTCAAGCTCAGGTAGAAAAGCAATATGGCCCGGATGTATGGGGATATGATTTTGGCGGCGGTCAGACTTTTGAAGCATTGGCAAAACAAGATATTATGAATATGATGGTTCAAAACAAGATTATTGGTCAAAAAGCAGATAAATATAATGTTTCTATTTCAGAAGATGAAGAAGCGCAAATTAAAGAAAATACAACTAAATTTTTAGCCGGTATAACAGATGAAGATAAAGCTAAGTATGGTATTACAGAAGAGATTGTAACCAATATATTCAGAGATGATTTATTAAAGCAAAAAGTTTATGAAGCAGCAACTTTAGATGTAAATACTGAAGTTTCTGACGAAGAAGCAAAACAAATTACAATTCAACATCTATTAATCAAGACTCAAAAGACTGATAAAGACGGTAAAACGGTAGAATTTTCCCCGGAAGAAAAAGCAGCAGCTCGTGAAAAGGCAGAGAAGTTATTAAAAGAAGCAAAAAAGACGAAAGATTTTAAAAAATTAGCGGAAGACAATACAGAAGATTCTAACGTAGAATATACTTTTGGTAAAGGTCAGATGGTAAAACCATTTGAAGAAGCAGCTTTTGCAATGAAACCAGGTGAAGTAAGTGATATTGTTGAAACCGATTATGGATATCACATTCTATATTGTGTAAGTGATTTTAATGAAGATGCAACTCAAGCGAAGAAAGAAGATATTATAAAACAAAGGCAATCTGATGCTTTCCAAAAACTATACACGGAATGGCAAAAAGAAGTAAAAGTAAAAGTAAATGATGAATTATGGGATTCCTTCACTTTTGTATCAGAAGAAGCAAAAGCGAAAGCAGAAGAAAAAGCTGCTGAGGAAAAGAACGCAGCTTCCAAAGAAAAGGAAGCAGCTTCCCAAAAGAAGGAAGCAGGAAAAACGGCTGGTGAAACTACGGGAGATACTAAAGGAGATACCCCGGCAGATACAACGAAGGAAAAAACCCCAGATAGCAATAAATAATTAGGAATTTTAAAGGTAGTAAGAGATAGGAATTTTAAAGACAATAAGAAAAAGGCTATAAAATAAATTGGCAAAATCCATTTATTTTATAGCCTTTTAATATATAGGAAGAATCAAACATTGTGTTTAAAGGAAAATATGATTTGTGAGTCAAAACTCTTATATTCATTCAAAAACTATATTAGAGTTTTGGCATGCAAATCAAATATAAGTGTAGTAAAGCACCCTCTTAGATATAGTACAAATTCTCCGATGGATAATATGGATCGCTGGTAACGTCTATTTCCAGGTCCCGGAGTAATTGTTCACTGCGCCTGTTTAACATTACAGTGGCGTGGGCTTGTACACCTTTAAGTTCGGTTAACTTATCATAAGCTAATTGAGCAGTTGGATTGGTAACAGCGGAGATGCTTAAAGCAATTAATATTTCATCTGCGTTTAGTGAAGCAATTTTATTCTTTAATTTCTTGTTTTTTAAGTCCTGAATGGTATTTAAGATTAACGGTGAAAGCAGATATATTTCATCTGCAATCCCAGCCATATACTTAATTGCATTCAAAATGGCGGCAGAACAACAATCCATTAAGGAGGATCCTTTTCCGGTAATCATTGTACCATCTGGTAATTGGAAAGCAATAACAGGAGTCCTTTCTGAATCTGAAGAGCCTGTTTTTAGTTTTGACATATATTCTCTTGCAGGAAGCACCGGCCCTCTATCTTCTTGCTTTAAGCCTACTTCCTCCATAATGACTTTCATTCGATTTAAACCTTCTTCATCAATTAATCCTTTTTTGAAGTCACAGGCAGTGGTAAAGTATCTGCGGATGATTTCCTGTTTGGAAGCTTCTGCAACCACATTATCATCTATTATTCCAAAGCCTACACGATTTACACCCATATCGGTAGGGGATTGGTAAATGGATTCTTCTCCTGTAATTTTTTCAATAATTCTTTTTATAACTGGGAACATTTCCAAGTCTCTGTTATAATTTACTGCTACCTGGTTATATTTTTCAAAATGAAAATAATCCAGCATATTAACATCTTTTAAATCAACCGTTGCTGCTTCATAAGCCACATTAAGAGGATGCTTTAGTGGAACATTCCATACTGGGAAAGTTTCAAACTTGGAATATCCAGAAAAATTTCCTCTCTTATATTCATGATAAAGCTGATTTAAACAAGTTGCCAGTTTACCACTTCCCGGACCTGGTGCAGTTACGACTACAATAGGTTTTGTAGTTGTAATGTAAGGATTTTTACCATAACCTTCTTCGCTTACAATAGTATCAACATCAGTTGGGTAACCTTCAATTGCTATATGGGTATAAACTTTTATATTTCTGCGCTCTAATTTGTTTATAAATACAGTAGTAGCTGGTTGTCCGCTATAACGGGTAATGACTACACTATTTACTTCCAAGTCAAAGGTTCTAAGATCATCAATTAATCTTAATACATCCATATCATAAGTAATACCAAAATCCCCACGTACTTTATTTCTTTCAATATCTCCCGCATATACACAGATAATAATTTCTGCTTTATCCTTTAATTTTTGAAGAAGCTTAATCTTTGCATCTTCATCAAATCCTGGAAGAACTCTCTTAGCATGTTTATCGCCTATTAATTTACCACCAAACTCTAAATAAAGCTTGTCATAATTATTTACCCGCTCCAGAATAAATTTAGATTGTTCTTCAATGTATTTTTGAGGATCAAATCCTAGTTTCATATGATATTACTCCTTTGTAATATTTATTATGCAATCTGTTTGAAAGTCAGACAGAGTTTATTGGTTCAAATTGTCATGTTGCTTTTGCAAAAATGGCATAAGTAAAAAGGGCAATATAATTACCCACAATTATCAATAG
Source organism: uncultured Anaerocolumna sp. (assembly GCA_937901695.1). Taxonomy (GTDB): domain Bacteria; phylum Bacillota; class Clostridia; order Lachnospirales; family Lachnospiraceae; genus Anaerocolumna. The sequence goes on along the minus strand of CALDJN010000389.1, from coordinate 258 downwards.
TATAGCACAGAATATCGGATAATAAAAGGACAGTTACGACAATATTTTAATAAAATATTTATGGTTTTTTGTAAAGATATTTTGTATATAGCTGGTTTAGCAATAAATATTGTTTAAGTTTATATTAAGAATTGTTTTCAAATATTGACATAAGGAAAAGTCTGGTATATCTTTAAAATATCTATTATTAAAGATTTATAGAATTTTGGTAACGGCAATGTTGAAAAAAATACATAGGGAAAGGGTATAAAGATGATT
>CALDJN010000388.1 GCA_937901695.1 uncultured Anaerocolumna sp. | reverse complement strand
ATTTTTTGTATATCTTTTTAATATGATCCATTCTTGCTGTCATATTCATAAATAACATATCAACCAATGTAATAGCAGCCATTGCTTCCACCACAACAACAGCACGGGGAACAATGATTGGATCGTGACGTCCATGTATGCTTACTTCTATATTCTCACCAGCTTTGTTGACTGTTTTTTGCAATTTAGCAATCGAAGAGGTTGGTTTTACAGCTGCTCGGAATATAATTTCTGAGCCATCACTGATTCCACCAAGAATTCCACCAGCATGATTGGATAATTTGGTTACTTTGCCTTCTTCATCCATTTGGAAATTATCATTATTTTGAGAACCAGAGGAAAGTGCAGCTTTAAATCCGGAACCAAATTCAATCCCCTTAATAGCACCTATAGATAATATAGCTTTCCCTAAATTGGCATCTAATTTTTCAAAAACGGGTTCACCAATTCCAGCAGGCATTCCAGTTATAATACATTCAATAACACCACCTGTGGAATCTGATTCTTTCATCCTTTCTTCAAGAAACTCAGTTGCTAATAAAGAAGCAGTCAAATCAGGCATTGCTACAGGACTTGTTAATATGTTTTCTCTGCTGCAATTGTTATAATCAATGGTTATGTCACCAATAGATTTTGTGTAAGCACATACTTCTATACCTAACTGGTCCAGAATTGCTTTTGCTATGGCGCCTGCAGCAACACGTGCTGTGGTTTCACGACCGGAGGAACGACCGCCTCCCCGGTAATCACGAAATCCGTATTTTTCGTCAAAGGTATAATCAGCATGACCGGGACGGTAATAATTTGCAATATCAGAGTAATCAACAGAACGTTGATTGGTATTCATTACAGCCATGGAGATAGGTGTACCGGTAGTTTTTCCTTCGAATACACCGGATAATATTTCAACTAAATCTTTTTCTTGTCTTTCAGTAGCATATTTGTTTTGACCAGGACGTCTTCGATTTAAATAAGTTTGAATCATTTCTTCATTTAACACTAATCCGGCAGGACAGCCATCAACAACAACACCAATTCCTTTTCCGTGAGATTCGCCCCAAGTTGATATTCTAAATAAATTTCCATATATTGAACCTGATATAATAATCACCTCTTTCATTTAATGTTTTAAGTATATAAGAAAATTAAAATGTATTCAACCTGTTTTGCGGTCAATGGATAAAAAAAATCATATATTGTAATGATTGGTATATAATCAAAGAAAATAATAAGGAGGCGTTAATTTTGGAGTATAATAATTTTAGAAGATTTAAATTAACCGACCAGGTTGAACAAAAAAGCATGGATAATAATCCGTTACCGTCCAGGGTATATAAAAATGAAAAAGATAATAAATTAGATTCTTTAATCATAGATGATAACACAATATATGAAATAGATTTAGACTGTTTTGAAAGGGCAAAAAGAAATCGGGTTAATCAAAGAACAGACAGAGCCAGAAGATAAATTACCGTTCAGCTTGTGTTGAATTGATACCAAGGGACCGAAAGACCTCGGCGGTACCACCACCGTTTAGCTTGTGTTGAATTGATACCGCTAGATTTGCATTGGACAGAGTTAGAAGATAAGTTACCATTCAGCCTGTGGCATCCCATGGTTTGCTTAAAAGGGAAATGGGATGCTATAGGCTGAATGGTAACGAAGATTAGGAGAAAAGCAAAAGCTATTAGAACGCAATGCACTGAGATTAGGCTGAACGGTAATGAAGATTAAGAGAAAAGCAAAAGCTATTAGAACGCAATGTACTGAGATTAGGCTGAACGGTAATGAAGATTAAGAGAAAAGCCGCTGTATCAGCGGCTTTTCTCTTAACTCATTTCAAATTGTTGACTTAGATAGGTTTAATTAGGGCTGGATTAGCAACCGAAACCGAAGCCATTTCCGCCGCCGCATAGGCAAAGAATTAGGATAATCCAAATGATGCTGTTACATCCGTTATCGTTTCCGCCACAACCACCAAATCCACCGCCAAATAAACCGTTACTTCCATTGCAGCAGCAAAGTAATAAGATTATAATCCAAATGCATGAAAATCCACTTTCTCTGCTTTCGCATCTATCGCCGCAATGTGTTGCTGCTAAATCACTCATGTATGAGCCTCCTAAATTGTTTTACATTGTATAATATGTAGCAAAGCTTGACTGCTTTCCTATTATTTTGTAAAAAAATTAGTTCTTTTATATACATAATACGACAATTACAACAATTAGTATCTATTGCACGTAAAAGGCTATATTCCGACTACATCAGAGTTATCGACAATTACAACAATTAGTATCTATTGCACTGGGTTAAGGCTGATGATATAATGACAAGAATTAATTTAAATAGTATATATAAAAAAGTAGGAGTGAGAAAAATGCGAATTAGCCCAAAAGATACACTGGCTTTAATTATTGATATTCAAGAAAAATTAGTTCCTGTAATGGAAGAGAAGGAAACCTTTATTCATAATAGTGAAATTCTGTTAAAAGGACTTAATACTTTAGAGATACCCATGTTGATAACCCAGCAATATTCAAAAGGCCTCGGCATGACAGTAGAACCTATCCAAACTGTCATTGGTGATACCTTTCAATACTTTGATAAGGTAACGTTTAGTTGTTATGATGATGAGGCAATTGCAGAAAAAATAAAAAGTTATCATAAAAACAATATTATCATTTGTGGAATTGAAGCTCATATTTGCGTACTGCAAACGGTTATTGACTGTATTTCAGAAGGTTACCAGGTAATTGTAGTTGAGGACTGCATAAGCTCGAGAAAAGGAAATGACAAAGGAATTGCAATTCAGAGAATGATTCAAGAAGGAGCTCTTGTTACAACTTATGAATCTATTTTATTTGAATTAACAAGAAAAGCTGGAAGTGAACCATTTAAAGTTATTTCTAAGTTAATTAAGTAGGACGAAGGACACTTTGCTTTGGAGTCTGTTAGCTTATTAAAAATTTAGCTTATTAAATAAGGACGCTTTGCCTGAGGGGGTGTTGAGAACTCAGAAAGT
>CALDJN010000387.1 GCA_937901695.1 uncultured Anaerocolumna sp. | reverse complement strand
AGAGCATAAGTTAAGAGCATAAGTTTAAGAGCATAAGTTTAAGAGCATAAGTTAAGAGCATAAGTTAAGAGCATAAGTTTAAGAGCATAATTAAGAGCATAAATTTTATTAAAAATAAACAATATGGGGCTGTTGCAAAATAAAAAAATTGTCATTCTGAGAGCAATTCAGCAAGGCTGAATTAAAGCTCGAAGAATCCCACTTTAGAATGAGATTCTTCGAGCAAATTCATCAAACTGAATTTGCCCTCAGAATGACGGTTTTGCAGCAGCCTCATTTATTATGCAAAGGTTTATGTAAAGGTTTATGAAAAAGTCGTGTAAAAGTTATATAAAAGTTTATGCAAAAGTTTATTATAATAGTTTCAATTTATTCTGTTTTTTAGTATAAACTATTGTATAATAATGGTATCCTAGTGAAATTTTATTAGAGAAAGGAAGACTATTAAATGAAAAATATTCTTTTTGTTGCATCAGAATGTGTTCCGTTTATAAAAACCGGTGGTCTAGCCGATGTAGTCGGTTCATTGCCTAAATACGTTAACAAAGAAGAATTTGATGTTCGTGTAATGCTCCCCCAATATATAGCTTTACCGGAATCTTATAAAGCACAAATGAAGTACCTGACTCACTTCTACATGGATTTAGCATGGAGAAATCAGTATGTAGGAGTTTTTCAACTTGACTTTGATGGCATAACCTTTTATTTTATCGACAATGAATACTATTTTGCAGGATCAACCCCATATGGTAATATATATGAGGATATAGAGAAATTTGCATTTTTTAGTAAAGCAGCTCTTTCCGCACTTCCTCTATTGAAATTTAAACCGGATGTTATACATTGTCATGATTGGCAGACTGGACTCCTTCCTGTATATTTAAAGGACAAGTTTCATGAGGGAGACTTTTATAAAGAAATAAATACAGTATTTACAATACATAATTTAAAATTTCAGGGTATATGGGATATGAAGACCGTAAAAGATATTACCGGTCTTTCCGAATACTATTTTACCCCTGATAAATTGGAGGCGTATGGTAATGCTAACTATTTAAAAGGTGGGATTGTTTACAGTGATTTTGTAACTACCGTTAGTGATACCTATGCTAATGAAATTAAAACGCCCTTCTATGGAGAAGGATTAGATGGATTAATAAATGCAAGATCTAATTCACTGGAGGGAATTGTAAATGGTATTGATTATGAGGAGTATAATCCGGAAACAGATTCTCTGATTTTTCATAATTATAATCTTCTTAATTTTAGAAAAGAAAAAATAAAAAATAAAAGGGCGTTACAGCAAGAATTAGGATTAGAAAATAATGATAAAGCCTTTATGATTGGTATCGTATCCAGATTAACGGATCAAAAAGGTTTTGATTTAATTGACTATTGTATAGAAGACATATGCGCTGAAGATGTTCAGCTTGTCATACTAGGAACAGGCGAAGAGAAATATGAGAATTTATTCCGCCATTATCAATGGAAATATCCGGATAGAGTATCTGCAAATATCTTTTATTCCAATGAAAGAGCACATAAAATATATGCGTCATGTGATGCTTTTTTGATGCCTTCTTTATTTGAACCTTGTGGACTAAGTCAACTAATGAGTCTTCGATATGGTACAGTTCCAATTGTTAGAGAAACAGGAGGTTTAAAAGATACTGTTGAACCCTATAATGAGTATGATAGAACAGGGACTGGTTTCAGCTTTCGAAATTATAATGCCCATGAAATGCTATCCATCATTAACTATGCCAAAAAAACATTCTCTACAAAAAAACGAGAATGGAATAAAATCATTGACAGGGGAATGGCAAAAGACTTTTCCTGGAAGAATTCGGCTATTAAATATGAATCTTTATATAACCGATTATAAAAAAATATTAGATATAAGGAATAATATGTTTATTATAAAAATATTAAATAATAAAATGAACAATCTATTCATATAAAAAGCTATTAATAAAATGAAAACTTATTTATTGTAAAAAGCTAATAGTAAAATAAACAAAATATTTATTATTAAAAAATTAATATACCTTTCAAGATAACAATTACATTAAATAAAAAGTCAAAAGAAGAATAATAATATACCTCCTTTGAAATAATACTCTTAGATAACTGTTAATGTTTAAAATCATCTGCAATTATCTGTATTTTAATGAGCAAAAGGAGGACAATATAATATGGGTAACCTAACAGAAATGGAATTACAGAATTTAAGGCATCTATTAGTTTTCAGTGAGACAGACATGGAAAAATATAAAGCTTATGCAGATAGCTCACAAGATCCCAGCGTAAAACAATTTTTCCAAAAAGAAAGTCAATCTGCAGCACAGAAAAAACAAACTTTATTACAATTCTTAAAATAGGAGGATTTTACTATGCAAGAACAAGCTATGGTAACAGATGCTTTAAATTCAATTAATAATGGTATTAAATCATTAAGCGATATGATTACACAGACAGAAAATCAGGAATTACGCCAGACATTACAGCAAATGAGAAATCAATCAGAAACATGCCAGTATGAATTATTTACAATTGCAAAAAGCAAAAATTATTATCAACCAGCCAGACAGGTAAGCCAACAAGAAATGGCAGATTTAAAAAGTACTGTAAATAGTATAATTTCTCAATAGTTTTTGATATATGGTATCACACTCTTGCTAAAGGTTTTCTTAGTAAGGGTGGGGATAACCATATCATTACTGGCAATACTAATTTTGTAATTCAGATAAACTATCTTGAAGAGTTTTGGATAACTATATCATTACTGACAATACTAATACATAGTTCTGGAATTATACAGATTTGGACTTTTTTGACAGCATTATTGCACAAATATTTTAATAATAATATGAAAAATATGTGCTTAATAGTAATCTTAAATCAATTCCTATTTTACCCTTGAATTTTATGATTGGAAAAGGTAAAATGAAAGAGGTTTGAGAAAATTTTATCAATCATTTTAAAGATTAATAACTGCCTTGTTTCATATCTTTATGGGCAAAAAAGTACTTATTTTGAAGCAGTCAGGCAGTATATTATAAATATATCTTTAGGAGGAATATAATTATGGCAGTAAAAGTAGCAATTAATGGTTTTGGACGTATTGGACGTCTTGCATTCAGACAGATGTTTGGCGCTGAAGGATATGAAGTAGTAGCTATTAACGATTTAACAAACCCAACAATGTTAGCACACTTATTAAAATATGATTCAGCACAAGGCAGATATTTAAACCATACAGTTGAAGCAAAAGAATCATCAATCGTTGTTGATGGAAAAGAAATTAAGATTTATGCAGAAGCTGATGCAAAGAACCTTCCTTGGGGACAAATTGGGGTAGATGTAGTACTTGAATGTACAGGATTCTATACATCAAAAGCAAAAGCACAAGCTCATATTGATGCAGGTGCAAAGAAAGTTGTTATCTCAGCTCCAGCTGGTAATGATCTTCCTACAGTAGTATTTGGTGTTAATGAGAAGACCTTAAAAGCTGATGATACTATTATTTCCGCAGCTTCTTGTACTACAAACTGTTTAGCTCCTATGGCTAATACTTTAAATAAATTAGCTTCTATCCAAAAAGGTTTCATGACTACTATTCATGCATATACTGGTGATCAAATGGTATTAGACGGACCACATAGAAAAGGTGATTTAAGAAGAGCTCGTGCAGCAGCTGTTAATATCGTTCCTAACTCAACTGGTGCAGCAAAAGCTATTGGTTTAGTAATTCCTGAATTAGCAGGCAAATTAGATGGAGCAGCACAAAGAGTTCCAGTACCAACCGGTTCTACTACAGAATTAGTATCCGTTGTGAATGGTACAGTTACAGTAGAAGATGTTAATGCAGCTATGAAAGCAGCAGCTAATCCATCTTTTGGATATACAGAAGAAGAACTTGTATCTTCTGATATTGTTGGTATTACAGAAGGTTCTTTATTCGATGCAACTCAAACTAGAGTAACTGATCTTGGTAATGGTCAAACA
>CALDJN010000386.1 GCA_937901695.1 uncultured Anaerocolumna sp. | reverse complement strand
GAAGACAGTAAAGCACCTATAGTGGTAGGATTAGACCCTATGTTATCCTATATACCAGACTATGTAAAAGAAGCAGCTTATAAGGAAAAGGGAGAAACTTTAGCAGGAGCAGCAGAAGCAATCTGGCAATTTAATAAGGCTATTGTAGATGCCACCTATGATTTAATACCTGCTGTAAAACCACAGATTGCTATGTACGAGCAATTTGGAATAGAAGGTTTAATTGCATTTAAAAAGACTGTTGACTACTGTAAAGAAAAAGACTTAGTAGTAATCGGTGATATCAAAAGGGGCGATATTGGCTCAACATCAGCAGCATATGCAACAGGTCACTTAGGTAAGGTACAGGTTGGAAGTAATTCTTTCTACGGATTTGATGAAGATTTTGCAACAGTCAATCCATATTTAGGCTCCGATGGTGTTTTGCCATTTATAGATGTTTGCAAAGAAGAGAAAAAGGGCTTATTCATCCTTGTAAAAACCTCCAATCCATCCAGTGGAGAATTCCAGGACCAATTAGTTGATGGAAGACCACTATATGAATTAGTAGGAGAGAAAGTAGCACAGTGGGGTGAACTCCATATGGGAAGTAATTACAGCTATATTGGTGCTGTTGTTGGAGCTACGTATCCTGAGATGGGTAAGGTATTAAGAAAAATTATGCCAAAAACTTATATTTTAGTTCCAGGATATGGTGCACAGGGAGGAAAAGCAAAAGACCTGGTACATTATTTCAATAAAGATGGATTAGGGGCAATCGTTAATTCCTCAAGGGGTATTATTGCCGCTTATAAACAAGAAGCTTATGCTAAATTTGGTCCGACTGCCTATGTAGATGCTTCCAGACAGGCTGTAATAGATATGCGGGAAGATATTATGAATGCACTTGTAAGTGCAAGAAAGTAACAAAAGGGATTAATACAAAACTGTCATTCCAAGAGCATGATATGATAAGTGACCCTTAATTTTGCAAACCAAGTTGATACAAAACTGTCATTCTGAGAGCAGCAGCTCGAAGAATCCCATTTTAAAGTGAGATTCTTCGAGCATAATTCAGCAAGCTGAATTTGCTCTCAGAATGACAAATTTTTTATTTTGCAACGCCATTTATAGAATACTATTTATAGAATACTATTTATAGAATCTCATTTATAGAATCCTATTCATAGAATCCTATGAATAGAATCACTTTTTTCTAATTCCCAAATTACTAGAGATTTAAATCTCACGTGTATATTCTTTCAACCAAGCCAGTTCCTCTGGAGTCAGATATGGAGATATTTTTTCATACACTTTAGCATGGTATTCATTCAATCTTTTCTTATCAATTGGAGATAAGTAGTCTGCATCAATGGCATCCAAATCAATTGGTGCAAATGTAATTGGTTCAAAATGCATAAACTGACCATATTCATTCTTCTCACCTTTTAAACATACCAATTCATTTTCTGTACGGATGCCATGGCTGCCTTCAATATAAACACCTGGCTCGTTGGTTGTAACCATACCTTCCTCCAGGATACATCCATCATCACGCTCAGGAACTTTCTTCCATCGAAAACCATTTGGAGCTTCATGAACATTTAACAGATAGCCTACACCGTGACCGGTACCGCATTTATAATCTAAGTCCATATCCCAGATTGGTCCTCTTGCCAGAATATCAAGATTTTGACCGATACAACCATGTAAGAATCTGGCATTGGATAGATTTAACATACTTCTTAATACAGCTGTAAAATGCATTTTTTGTTCCTTAGGTACTTCTCCAAGTGCCATAGTTCTTGTAATATCCGTAGTTCCCTCATAATATTGTCCGCCGGAATCCACTAATAATAAACCTTCTGGTTTTAATACTGCATTACTGTCTGCATTGGCAGAGTAGTGCATCATAGCTGCATTAGCTTTATAAGCACAGATGGTATCGAAGCTTAATTCAATAAAGCCTTCCTGGTCTCTACGGCGGTCTTCCAAGTAATCACTGGCACTAATTTCTGTAATTTCTGTTTTGCCTATGTTGGTCTTTAGCCAATACATGAATTTGGTAAATGCAACACCATCTTTAATATGAGATTTCTTCAGATTCTCGATTTCAACCGGATTCTTAATCGCTTTCATAAGAACAGCAGGGTTTTTGGTATCAATAATCTTAATATCAGCATTTAAATTATGATAGATAGCATAATTTACTTTATTCGTATCCAGTAAAATTGTTTCTTTTGTAGTAAATGTTTTAACAAATTCATAAATATCGTTATAGCCTTTCACTTCCACATTGTCAGCCGTCAATTGCTTTTGAATAGGGGCAGTTAATTTATCCTTATCAACAAATAAATAAGCCTTATCTAAAGTGATAATAGCATAAGATAACACAACCGGATTGTATTTAACGTCATTTCCTCTCATATTAAAGAGCCATGCAATATCATCTAAAGAAGTAATAATGTGGACAGTGGCATCTTGTTTCTTCATTTCTGCTCTTAATTCGGAAAGTTTATCAGCAGAGGATTTACCGGCATATTTCACATCCAGTAAGAAGGCTTGTTCCTTTGGAAGATTTGGTCTGTCAGTCCATATGGAATCTACCAAATCCTTTTCATAAGCAACGGTAACAGTTTTATCTGCTAATTTTTCTTTTAATTTTAAACCAAACTTAGTATTAACGACGCGCCCATCAAATCCCAGAACACCATTTTCAGGCATCTTGTCTACCAGGAATTCTTCTATGGTTGGAACTCCTTCCTCACCCATTTTGAATAAAGTAATATCGCTGCCGTCTAGTTGTCTTGCAGCCTGAATAAAATATCTTCCGTCAGTCCATAAACCAGCTTCGGTAAGTGTAACCACCAAAGTTCCAGCAGAACCTGTGAATCCGGACATATATTTTCTGGCTTTGAAATAATCACCTACATATTCGGATTCATGAAAATCGGATGTAGGTATGATATAGGCATCTATATGATTTTCTGCCATTAAAGCTCTTAAATGATGCACTCTTTCTTTTATCATGTATTACGTTTAGTAGTGTACTGTATAACAAGTATCATATTACTTATATTGAATTCGTTACTTCTTAATACAATAATAATGCCACTACATTCTCCTTTCCTCTAAAAATTGAAATTTATTATTTTCTGTAACCATTTATATCAAAGGTTTTATGCAAAGCTTTTTCTGTTGGTAAAATGGAACCAATCATAGGTATCATCTCTATAAAGCAAATAGCACCACCAATATAGCCAATTGTATCTGCTCTTTTTCCAAACAAATACATAAAAATAAATATGGTAGGTATGATTACAACAATACCGGATGTAAACCATATTTTTCCTACATAATTGTGAGCAAATTTCCAAGTATCTTGATTTTTCATGGACATTGATGTTCTATAACCAGATAGAGAATTTATCTCTTTTGGCGGTTTTCTTTGATATCTTCTTCCAATATAAATCATAGTTGCTGGAATTAGTAAATCCATTACAAGCATAAAAAGCCAAAACCCATACAAAACATTCACCTCCTAATATTCATACTTATTTCGTTAGTGGTATTTCAATGATTTATATTCCTCTTTAAGTTCTTCATATCAAATTAAAAAATGCGGCATATGGCATTATGTGGCTCGGCTCATATGTCGCAAATGTCCTTTTATTTATGAATCCATAATAATAGAAGAAGTTATAGTGCTATTCATTAAGCTATAAAATTACTATAAGCTTTATCCAATAATAGTCTTGAATTTTTCGATTAGTTTCATTGTCATTAAGCTATAGAACTGCTATAAGCTTTACCCTGCTATTGCATTTTCTCAGGCTCGTCGTAAACTTCTCCAAATAATTCTACAGTAACTTTCTTCATTACTTGTGGTTCCAATGGACGATCAGAATAATCGGTTTTAACATCTGCAATCTGATTTACCACTTCCATGCCTTCTATAACTTTACCAAATGCAGCATAAGAACCATCCAGATGTGGTGAGTCTTTATGCATAATAAAGAACTGAGAACCTGCAGAGTCAGGCATCTGCGATCTTGCCATGGAGATAACGCCAGGAGTATGTTTTATATTATTTTCAAAATGATTGTAGGAAAATTCACCTTTTATACTATATCCAGGACCGCCCATTCCTGTTCCTTCTGGGTCTCCGCCTTGGATCATGAAACCGCGAATGACTCTGTGAAAAATAAGACCATCATAGAAATTTTTCTGTACTAGAGAAATAAAGTTTTTCACTGTGTTAGGAGCAATGTCAGGGTATAATTCAATTTTAATAATACTTCCATTCTCCATTTCCATCGTTACAATAGGATTTTTCGTTGCCATTTTCTTGTATCCTTTCTTTTTAGTATGTCTGTTGGACAATTATAACATATATTTTCCGAGGTGTCTAATAAATTATACTAAGAACTCCCACAGCTATAACCTGGATTCTTCGCAAATTCAACTTCGTTGAATTTTTGCTCAGAATGACATGCTTTCA
>CALDJN010000385.1 GCA_937901695.1 uncultured Anaerocolumna sp. | reverse complement strand
TCCGGCTTTTGTAGGCTGGGGCAACCTCCTAGTTTGTAGACAGGGGCAACCCCCCACTTTCGTAGACGGGGACAACCCCCATTTCTGTGTACGGGGGCAGCCCACACTTCTGTATACAGGGGCAACCCCCACTTTCGCATATGGAGGTCGGACTTGCCTGTTTTAGCAGGAGTTCAAGTTTCTGCAGAAATGCCACGCAGTGGCAATGAGGTTATGAGCAGGTAGCATAAGCGGATAAACTTTCCTGCCGGCAAAACCTGCATACTGGAAAACTTGCCTGTCGGCAAGTGGAATATCCGCTTAGATTTATATTTTAATAATAAGAACTTATAAAAGAGAAGGAGAATAATATTATGAGTAATTCATTGAAAGGATTAATATTAGCAGCAGGAGTAATTATTACATGTTTGGTAATAGGTTTAGGATTTTATATATCAAGAGAGGCAAATGCAGCAGCTACCAGTGGTATAGGACAAATTAGCCGTATGAACAGGGAATTTACGGAACAGGATAAAGTGATGTACGAGGGTTTAGATGTAACTGGAAGTGAAGTAATCAATGCTATTAATAAATATAAAAATGAGAATATTGCAGTAAAAGTTGAAACAAAAAAATCAATCGTTTATTACAATTGGAAACTAAGTTCAGAAGATACGAATCTGGATGTAGCAAGTAATGCATCTGTAAAAGATGCTCAAAAAATAACACATAATAATTATATTAATCAAAAGGCACAGTTTTCAGGATCCATTATTCGAGATGCCAATGATACTATAATCGGTATCTCATTCAAACAACAATAATATGGATAATATAAAAATATTCTTAGAAAAAGTCAGCGTTATATTTATATTTTGCTTGGCAGGTAATTTATTACTATACAGTTATAAAAGCTTATATCAATTTATAACTACAACTAAAAATCAGGTCAATAGTCAAAAGGTACTTTATGAGCAATCTTTAGAAAAAATCGACGAAAGTAAAGTAACTTATGCAGAATTAATTGCAACACTCTTTAATGAATTAGAATATGACTTAAAAATTAATAACCTTGTAATTGAAAAAGAGAATTACAATAGTCAAGATTTTGATTTTTCCATAGTCCCTAATGGGGATTATGGAAAATCATATGTGTTAGATGAAAATGGAGATATATCTATGGTATATTACCAAAGCCAGTAATCAGTTTTTTATGGGGCATTGAAAATAGCCAAATATACACTACTGATTGGATTTGATGTAAATAATACATTTAACTGCTTTTCCTTCCCATGTTCAAAACGCTCCGCTTCATAAAATGTGTCCAGCTAGTCGATGCCAAGCTGTATTATTATACAACAAAATTCATTGCAGGATTTATAAAGGTTAACTTGCAACAGCCTCTTACCCAAAATTAGAAAAGAGGAATGGTATGAATCTATTAAGTAAAATAATTGCAATAATTCTTTCTGTTATTCTTATGTTTATTGCACCTTTGCTGTATATGGCAGAAAAACAAGATGTAATAAGCCAAAGCTACGTCTCAAATAAAACGACGGAGTTTATTGACAGTATTAAGAATAGCGGATATATCAGTATGCAAATGTATATGGATTATATTAATAAGATAGATGCAACCAATAATCTGTACAATATAGAAATTGTACATGCTAAAAAAGTTGTGGAACCATTATATGATGAAAACTCAGGGAATTTTTTAGAGGACAATTACATTTATTATGTTAATACCTACCAAGATAAAATATTGGAAACATTAGATAAAGGTGAAGATTATAAATTTTCCCAAGGAGATTATATATCCATTACAGTTGTAAATCGAACGAAAACTATAGTAACAAGGTTAATGGAATTATTCTATTCTTCTGATGTTCCAGATGAACAGATATTGGTTACCTATGGAGGTATGATTAGAGATGAAATGGACTAATATAGCGATTCTATTCTTCCTATTAGAACTTTCATTATTTATTATTCTGGATATGAGAACTTTAAGCCTGACTGGGGTGATAAATCAGAAGATAGAATATAACAAAGCACTGGATAGTGCAATTGATGATGGCGTAATAGAACTGGTTGAAGTAGATAGCCAGAGAAATCTGGTATTAAATAAAGAAATAGCAGTGGAACAATTTTATCAGTCTTTGTATGCAAACTTTGGAGTTATGGGAAATGACAGACTGGAAGGTAAAATGAGAGGTTATATACCTGTTATTCTTGTTACAGATGAAGATGGATTCTATCTTTGTTATTCTGATATCTATAATTTGGGAGAAGAAACTTTTATTACCCAGCGTTGGAGTGAAAAGCAACCTTATGCATATGAAATAAGTGACTACATTATTAATTTTACTTTAGGCACTTACCTTACAGTATATGATAAAAATACCAATGAAGTATACAAAGGAGAATATAAAGAATTAATAGGTATGTTTCAAAATACCTTATTAGCAGATGAAGAAACCTTTCATACAGTCAGAAGACACACTATTATCTCAACCATAGAAGAAAACATGAACTATTATATCAATAAACATAATAACATTGCCTATCAATTGGGAATCACTTATCAATTTTGGCTGCCTGAAATTGATAAAACAGACTGGTATAGAACGATTGATGACATAAGTATGCTGGTGATATTTCAAGGATACCCTTTTTCGTCAGCCAGTATGGATACCTACAATCGATATGCAATAGGTGGAGCCAGAATAAGAAAAACAAGAGTTTACTATATAACAGAAGAGAGTGGAAAAAAATATTATCACAAATCTGATTGTCCTCATTTAAGTAATAGCACTTACCTAACTGCATACTTTACTTATGAGGAATGTGCCCTTGAAGGGCTTATCCTTGTTCGAAAATACTTAATATGGATTAATCAATCATGTAAAAAAGTCCTAAATTTATGGTTGATTAAATGACATGGTATGGTATAATATGGATATATTTTTTGAAGGGAGATAAATAAAATGAAAAACAAGGGTATTAGATTATTATTAATTTTAGTTATTTTAACAACAACATTACTAAACCCATTTAAAGTAAAAGCAGAACCACAATATGTAAAAGCAGGTACATTCATCAGACAATTGGTACAAGCAATGAAATTAGAGGTTGATAAGACTTCCAAGTTGCCATATGTTGATGCAGCTCTAAAGGCAGGTATATTAAAAGCAAATCAATTTACTGACTATGAAGGATATATTACAACAGCGGATGCAGCTGTTATTCTTAATAGAGCAGATGAGTATTTATATAAGGGTTCTTTGGATGAAAAGCTATATAAAGTAGTTTTAGAAAAACGTATTTCTGATATTAAACAGATTCCTAAAGAGAAAAGGGGAGATATTGCTAAAGTTGTTGCAAAAGGTATTATGAAAGGATATAGCAACGGTAAATATATTCAAAACAGATCCTTTAGAGGAGATGAATATTTTACAAAAGCAGATGCTAAAGTAACATTAATTCGTTTAATGAATCCTTCTAAAAGGGCAAAGCTTAGTCCGGATGGACAATTAATCAGAACTACGAATCTTCCTAAAAATGCAGATAAATTTGAGTATATTCTGGAGTGTTTTCCAAACTCGTTTTATGAAAAAAAGTTTAAATATCAACGTACAAAATATTATTACAAGCCAGAGGAAATAAAAAATTATGCCAGCCCAGCACGGGTATATGATACAATGAAAGTTCAACCACATAGATTTGATGAAAATGGAAGAATGATTTATTTATATAATTGGGCAGGGAAAGCGGAATTAAATTTGGCTAAAAGACTAAATGTTGATTACCGTACTATTGATAAAAATGATACATGGTTAAATGATTTAAGAAGCACTTATTATATATATAAGTATGCAAAATCAAATAAGAGAATGACAGATGATATTAAGGAGTATATCAAATTTGTAAAGAAAAATAAAATTATCATTGAAAGTGAAATTATAGCCTTAGAACCATCTACTTTATATTATTCATCAGGATATTATATAAGAGTCTATGCTAAGTTTAGAGTTAAATCACCTAATTTTAATTCAATTAAGGAGGATATAATTTTTGGAGGTTATCTATCTGATGTAAAACCTTTGGTAGAAGGTAAGTGGATGGAATGTGTTTTTGAAATTGGGGTTGGCAGTCAGAATGGAAATAGCCAAGGAGATGATTATGCAGTTAATAGAGATACAATAATTGTTTTTGCTGAATAGGAGAGATTATGAATAAAAAAAAATTGTACATCATTTTATTTTCTGTTCTATGTATTATTATATCTTTGATTCCTTATCAGATAAGTTTTGCTGAGAAACCTACATTATATTTTAATGAAACTACCGGAGAATTTACATTTGAAACGGTAGATACAAAAGCAAGTACTAACATTACATGGGAAACCATTGGTTTTAATGTTTGTAGAGAATGGACAGAGGATCCGACTAAAATTGCTCATGCAAAATTTGACTTGCTGGACGGACAAAGGGAACAAGAAGAAATCCCTGGCAATAAGTATAGAGTAACATTTAGATTTACTGAAGAACAAGTGAATGATGCTTTTAAAGGAACTGCGTTAGAAACGATTCAGGATAATGACCATATTTTCATTAATGCAATTATTAAAGTACATAATGGTACAAAACAGAAGGATGTTTATGAAACATTAGAAGGAATAAAGAATGCAGAAGACTGGTATAACAAAGAAGATTTTTATGACAGGTTTAACTTAGATGTTGAGTTTAATACAAGTTCAACTCCCCATCCTGTAAGCATAGAATATCAGCTATACCGCAGTTCAGGTAATCCTATAATTTATGATAAAAAGAAGTATGAAGAAAGACAAAACCGTACTATTTTTAAAACAGATTATAATGGTGGTGTAGATAAGAATGGTAGAAAGGTAGGAGAAATACCAGGAAAGATAGAGTATAATGGAGAAACGCACTTCCTTTACCGTGTATACTATGTTGACTTAGGTGATCCTTACCTGCGAAAGCAGGGTAACCGTAAAACAGCCATTAATCCAAATGTTGATTATAATGGCTGGGTATCGGAATTATCCTATTTAAGAAATAGAGAATTCTTAGTTAGAACCGGTGGACTTAAAGTAGTTGTCATGTACAGGCGAATGCCTAAAATAGAAGATGATGAGAAAGAAGATACAAAGACGAAGCAATATGAAGTAATTGATCCTACAGCAATTATAGCAGCTGATAACAGGGGTAATGAACAATATGAAGTAATGGATGGTATTCCCGGAACGGAGCCAGTTTATGGGAATGCCTTTACAAGTAAATACATAGCAGGTTCGACATTTACAAGAAAATACGGAAAAAAGACTTACAACGTAAGTGTTAAAAAGACCTATACTTTAACATGGACCGAGACTAATCCGAGGACAAAAGAGCCAATTCCGAAAGAATCTGTACGAACAGTAACTTATCAATACCCGGTAGAGAGGGAATATTCCTATTGGATAATATCATCTCTTGGTGTATATGGGATAAATAATGCAATAATTGAAAATGCTGCATTACCAGGAGGAAGTGTAACCCTGACACCAAATGGTTATAGTCCGCCAAGGGTATCCTATATTAATAGTGGAAGTGAGTCTGACCACATCATAGAACCTAAAATAAAGATTGTTGAGGTACCGCCTCAAACAGTACCCGGTGGCAGCGTTGAGCCATCCATTCCTTCGGAGAATTTTAAATCGGAGGCAGAGAAAGGTGTAGATAAAATTAAATGCAAAAACGACAGTTTGATATTTAATGGTGAAACCATCATGTCTCCGGCAGTAAAAGAAGAAAAGACAGATGAACCAAAAGACATCCCTTCTGGATTAGAGAATGTAGGAGAGAATGTTTTATTTAAGTCCAATATAGTAATACCTGGAACCAGAGCAAATGGCGATTATGAATCATATGGAATAGTAACCTATAAACCTATTGCAGAATTAAATCCAAAAGAAGTGGAGCTGGATTATGAAATTGATTATGTAAATAATGTTGTGGTACATACTCCTACTGTATGTGATGCTCAAGTTGAAGATAAATACCGGGACAATCAGATGATTAATCCTGACAAGTCAAGGGTGCCATTAGTTCTGGATAGACCATTTTACGTTACTTTACCAACAACTGGTACTCATCGGTTCATTAAAGGTTATCAATATAGAGACTACGGAAAGTACATAGCCGATAGAGAAGTAAAATTCCCATTTGATGTCTATAGAGGTTCCTCAACCAATGGTATCTTCATTCCGAAAGATACTTGGACAAATGTAGGAAGTGATGTTCAATTTTATCTGCCAACCTGGGTAAATGAAGGCAAATATATCATTCAATTTCGAAGTATGGCAATCAATGCTTACACCAATTCTGCTACTGGAAGAATAGAAACTCTGGCAAATCTAGAATTATATAATTATGTTGCTACTGATACTGTGAATGTGGAAGTATCAGGAAGAATCTATGGATTATATCTATATGACATATCTGATTATCCAATATGGAAAGATATTTTTAGAAAACCTGATTCTTTAGAATTAACTGGATTTAAATATAAGGTTGGTACTAAGGATCAAAATGGTGATAGTAATGGTCAAAATTCAATATATACCTTAACTCTGGTGAATGGGTCCCATCCTAAATACAAGAATATTGGTGCTATAAAAACTGGTTATGTAACTAGATTTTCACTTCAAACAGTTGGTAATATGTACGGTGAAAATGACTATATTAAAATCAAACCAACCTTCTATTATGTAGACAGTAAGGGTAAAAACCGTCAGGAAGTAGACATTTATTACTCCGAAACCTTTAACGGAAAATACCACATTATGGTTAGAATGGGCAGCAGTTTAGATTTAAAAAATAGGAAATCTTTTTATACTAATGATAGATATATAAGCATACCAGAGGCAGCCTTAAAGCAAACAGCATATTTTGAAGGAGTATCATTAAAAAAATGGAAAGCTCAAAGAAAGGATGTTTTTACCTTTACCGATATTATGATTCCTAGAAGCTTAAGGACATTAATTGGATATATTGGGAAAGTTCCTGCTACTGTAACTGAAGCAATGGTTGCAAAGAGTGTGCAAAACTGGTATGGAGAATATTATTTACCAAGTGAAGTACATGTAGTTCCAAAAGGGTTTGACATTCAAAGTTATATAAAAAATAATGGTCCAATAGACTATAAAGAATATTTTTGGTTAAAAAATGGTTACATTATAGTAAATTTTCATATTGAAACCATACAAAATGGGAAAAGACACTTAAGTTATATTAATACAGACAATGCTGCTAAAGGGTATTGTAATATGTGGAAAAGAGAAGGCTATCGGTTCGAGAAGACAGATTATAAAGGAAACATATTTCAATTTATAGATGGAGATTATATTATGTATTACACAGACAAATCAGCTGCAAAAGATTACATTTCTTCTGGAACACATTGATTCAACTCAGCAGGGGTCAAGTGATGAAATGCCATGTAGCGGCAATGAGATTATGAGCAAGTAGCGTAAGGGGCTGTTGCAAAATAAAAAAATATCATTCTGAACAAGCTTAGTCATTCTGAGCAAGCTTAGTCATTCTGAACAAGCTTAGTCATTCTGAGCAAGCTTAGTCATTCTGAGCAAACTTAGTCATTCTGAGCAAACTTTGTCATTCTGAGCCTAAAAGGCGAAGAATCTCACTTTAAAATGAGATTCTTCGCCCTTTGGGCTCAGAATTATCACGCGTACACGCACCACAATGAATGAAAGGGATTCTTCGCTACGCTCAGAATGACATACTTTCATAGAATGACATGCTTTCATAGAATGACAGTAATAAAAAACTGTTGGAAGTGTGCTTATACATTACCAACAGTTTTTTAAATTCACAAATTTAAATTCACAAATAATATTTTATTTTTTATTTATGATAATAAATATTATAGCCATTCTATTATGAATACTGTTCCTTATAAAATTTCTTCTTCCGTATTCCCACTTACAGGAGTAATCAGAACATGTATCTTATCAATTCGATTCTTTTCCACAGATTGTATTGTATATACTACATTCTGTTCGGTTATAGTTTCACCAACTTCAGGCAGGTGGTCTAATAGGAATATTAGGTGACCTGCAATGGAATCATAATCGTCAGATTCAATATTTAGATGAAAGGCTTCATTAATATCATCTAATTTTGTATTACCATCCACAATGTATTCGTTTTCGCCGATGCATTTAATAGAATCTTCTTCATCGTAATCGTACTCATCACGAATCTCACCAACGATTTCTTCCAGTAAATCCTCTAAGGTAATAAGCCCCGCAGTAGAGCCATATTCATCAAGAACGATAGCCATTGGAATAGAGTCTTTACGCATTTCCAAGAATAATTCAGAAGTTTTCTTGTATTCGTAGGTAAAATAAGGTTCTCTCATAATATCCCTAATACAGAAGTTATCTTTATTACCAGTAAAAAAGAACAAATCCTTTATGTTAATAATACCGATTATATTATCTATGGATTCATCATACACAGGCATTCTTGTGTATTTATCAACGGAATAAAGTTCAATTACTTCGTCATAAGTTAAAGAGTCTTCGACTAATACCATATCAATTCTAGGAACCATAACATCTTTAGCGAGAGAATCACCGAAATCTACTACGTTATTAATCATTCTTCGTTCTTCGCTTTCAATAACACCCTCTTCGTGGCTCACGTCAACGATGGACCTTAATTCATCCTCTGTTATGGTTGACACTTTTTCACCTGGGTTAATATGAATTAATAAAAGAATGCCTTGGGATATTTTATCCAGAATAAAAATCAACGGTGTAAATAATTTTATTAAGAAATTTATTAATTTTATATATCGAAAAGATAACTTCTCGGAATGTATGGTGGCAATAAATTTTGGTGTCATTTCACAAAATATTAATATAAGCAAAGTTAGGATAGCGATTACTATACCGGCACCTATACTATTAAAACGACTTATGGCGAATGCAGTGGCAATTGAAACGGCAGACAAATTGACAATGGTGTTGCCAATTAATATTGCACTTAACATCTTTGATGGATTCTCAATCAGCTTATTTATAAGTTTAGCCTTCTTATTATTTTCTTCTGCCAGGCTCCGAATTCTTAGTTTATTTACCGTTGTAAATGCTGTTTCTGCTGATGAGAAAAAAGCGGATAGTAGCAATAAAATACCGATTATAATCAGTTGCGTGACTTCACTCGAGTCCAAAGTATCATCTCCTAATTCTGAATGAATGGCAATATAACAATTTATTATCTGCAATTATAAAACACATAGATATTTGTTAAAAAACGAATTGACTTTCTTCCAAGTCATGCTACAATGTGTATGTGTTTGATTTTATAAAAATTTAATAAGTTTTGCTTATAAAACTGTTAATTTGCCATAGGGGTTAATAGTACATCATTATAACAATACAAGCATTATAATATTACATGAAATACTTGGAAATGTCAAGAAATAAGCATTATGATTGGCAGAAATATGATGAGAAAAATAAGGGATAAAAATTTGAATTTCCCTTATTTCACTATTGAAAATAATGATAATTAAGAGTAAAATATAAAACGAGTTGAAAATGACTAATATTATCTTTTCTTCGATTTGTTAATATACATTTTACACTGGATTATATTTATATAAACATATTTGTTATAAAGTATCATTAAAAATCAACACGACAGTTCATATTAGTTTAGATATAATTACTAAAGTTATCATTTAGATATATTTTCGTTAGTTTATTTTAAAAATCTATTTATTGTAATAGATATGTATTCCAAATTGATATATGACAAGGATTATGCCAAGATGGATAGATAATCTACTAGAATTTGGGGGTATTATGAGAAAAAAATCACATATTTCTTTAGCAAGTTACTTAATGGAAAGCACGGAAACTGAGGTATTAAAGAATCATAAAAAGGCATTTTATATAGGAAGTATTTTACCAGATTGTGTACCATCCTTTGTAACTAGAAGGCATAATATAGAAGAAACTTTTGATTTACTTAAAGAAGAAATTATTAAAATAACAGATGATTATGATGTGAATAAAGGAATTACTGGATATTATTGCAGACATCTGGGAGTAATCACACATTATATAGCAGATTATTTTACATTCCCACATAATAAAGTATTTACAGGTTCAATGAGAGAGCACTGTAGTTATGAAAAAGAATTAAAATTTGCTTTAAAATCTTATGTAAATAGTGAAGCAGTACAGAATGTTCCAGAGAGAAAAGATAGGTTTAGAACCGTAGATGAAATCTGCAGCTTCATTAAAGAAATGCATAGTGAATATTTAAAAGCCATTAAAGCTGTAAATATGGACTGTATGTATATAGTTAAGTTATGCCAGAGGGTAGTCGATGCAATATTGATGATATTTAAATTGAGTTTTGTTTTAAACAATCTGATACAACCGGATGCTGTATAACTGTTGCATGCTGGGATATTTTAAATTGGAGTATTTTAAACTGGAATAATTTAAACTGGGATATTTTAAATTGGAATAATTTAAAAATAAGCAAGGGGCTGTTGCAAAACTGTCATTGCCATAAAAGTATGTCATTCTGAGCAAATTCAACGAAGTTGAATTCGCGAAGAATCTCATTTTAAAGTGGGATTCTTCGAGCCTAATTCAGCATAGCTGAATTTGCTCTCAGAATGACAAATTTTTTATTCTGTAACAGAAACCAATTTTTTACTCAGCAACAACCTCAATTTTTATTCAGCAGCAGTCTCAATTTTTATTCAGCAGCAGCCTTTAATTTTTATTCAGCAGCAGCCTTTAATTTTTATTCAGCAACAGCCTTTAATTTTTATTCAGCAACAACCTCTAATTTTTACTCAGCAACAGCCACCAATTTTTTGCTTTACAACAGCTTCAATTCCTTAAATTTTAGATATTATTTCCTTTAGATATCATCCTCACCACGATCTATCTGCATAATCTGTCTCTTACGAGCAAATTCATCATTATCTAGATATTCGTCATAGGTTGAAACTTTATCAATTAATCCATTTGGAGTTAATTCCATAATACGGTTTGCAATGGTTTGTATAAACTGGTGGTCTAGTGAGGTGAATAGTACAACACCAGGGAATTTGATTAATCCGTTGTTAAGTGCAGTTATGGATTCCATGTCTAAGTGGTTAGTAGGCTCATCCATTACTAAGACATTGGCACCTACAATCATCATCTTAGAAAGCATTACTCTAACTCTTTCTCCACCAGATAATACATTCACTTTTTTAACGCCTTCTTCACCGGCAAATAACATTCTGCCTAGAAATCCACGTACATAGGTGACATCCTTTTCAGGGGAGTATGGCATTAACCAATCTACAATTATATCTTCCGAAGAGAATTCCTTTGTGTTATCTTTAGGAAAATAAGAAGTGGTTGTTGTAATACCCCATTTATAATTTCCTTCATCTGGTTCCATTTCTCCAGAAAGAATCTTAAATAGCGTAGTAGCTGCCATAGTATTAGGACCTACAAATGCAATTTTATCTTCCCGGTTTACAGTAAAGGAGATGTTATCCAATACCTTTACGCCATCAATGGTTTTGGAAAGGTTTGTAACAGTAAGAACCTCATTTCCAATTTCACGATTTGGTCTAAAATCAATGTAAGGATACTTTCTGCTAGATGGTCTGATATCATCCAATTCGATTTTCTCAAGTGCTCTTTTGCGGGAAGTAGCCTGTTTGGATTTTGAAGCGTTAGCACTAAATCTTTGGATAAATTCCTGAAGTTCTTTGATTTTATCTTCCTTCTTCTTGTTGGCTTCCTTCATTTGCTTAACCATTAATTGGCTGGATTCATACCAGAAGTCATAGTTACCTGAATAAAGCTGAATCTTTGCATAGTCGATATCTGCAATATGGGTACATACTTTATTTAGGAAGTATCTGTCATGGGATACTACGATAACGGTGTTATCAAAGTTAATTAAGAATTCTTCTAACCAGCGGATGGCTTCTAAATCTAAGTGGTTCGTAGGCTCATCTAGAAGAAGAATATCAGGGTTACCGAATAAGGCCTGTGCAAGAAGAATTTTTACTTTTTCACTACCATTTAATTCACTCATTTGTTTGTAGTGAAGTTCTGTATCAATTCCAAGACCGTTTAGTAAAGTAGCAGCATCGGATTCCGCTTCCCAGCCATTCATGGTAGCGAATTCAGCTTCTAATTCACTGGCTTTGATTCCATCTGCCTCAGTAAAATCTTCTTTTGCATAAATGGCATCTTTTTCTTTCATTATGTCATATAGACGTTTATTTCCCATAATTACGGTACTAAGAACATCATATTGGTCATATTTAAAATGATCCTGCTGCAGGAAAGATAATCTTTGACCAGGAGTTATAATAATTTCACCTTTGGATGGCTCTAATTGTCCGGATAAAATCTTAAGAAATGTAGACTTGCCTGCACCATTGGCTCCGATTAAACCATAGCAGTTACCTTCCGTAAATTTAATATTAACATCTTCAAATAAGGCTCTTTTCCCCAGCCTTAAAGTTACGTCACTAGCTTGTATCATGATTTACCTCTCTATCAAAAATAGTCGTTTTTACATTCATATCTATTTTACAGTATATTATCTTTTTTGCAAGTAAATTTTCAGCTGAATCTTAAAAGAAAGCTAACTACTGAAAGTTAACTCTTTATAATTAAGTGAGCTTGCCGCCTGCTATTACTCGAGCAGCATCGAAGCATG
>CALDJN010000384.1 GCA_937901695.1 uncultured Anaerocolumna sp. | reverse complement strand
CATCAATATCAAAGCAAGGAAGAGATGAAATATGGGAGTGTATTGAAGAAGTAATAGACTACAAGGAAACTAATTAAAGTAAAAAATATGGAGCTGCTGCAAACTGCAACAACTCCATTTTTTCTTAGTTATACTACTTATTTACTCGTTATTTCCATCCTCTTCTTTTAGTAATGTTGATAGTACAAAAGCATATATCTTTTGACTTTCTGTTTTCCAATTGTTGCATAATTTTGAGGCTTCATTTTCAGTAGGTACGGAGATACTCAAATCGATAATCGGTTCTCCTTTTTCAAGAACTCGGAGGCGAGCCATAAAATCTCCTTTTTTCACATCGAAATATTCTGCAAGAATGGAAGTTTCATTTCTTAATGAATATTGATTTTCTTTTAAGTAGTCTATAATTTCTTCCCGAATTGCAGAGGAAATCATATTATCAAAGAAAGATAAGGTTTCTCTTCCTTCATCATTAATCTTATAATATGAATTATGTCCTATGGATTCCATGTTTATGAACTCGGCTTCCATTAATTCTGAGATAGATTGCTGAATATTAAAGTAATTGGTATACCCTTTTTCCAATATAAAATTAGATATTTGTGAATTGGTTAAGGGAAAATCTACTTTATTGAGAAGAAATAATATAATCAATTTATATAATGTAAAAGCATCTGATTCCATATGATAACTCCGATTCCGGTGCTTTAGCACCATTTAATAATTATAGCTATTATGCTCCATCACAAATAGCTGGTTGAAAAAACAATGTTTTTTCAAACTAACCCTTTGTAAAATATGTTTTTAAGTTTTTACTTTGCCAAGTATCTCTTATTTTAAACTCTTGATGAATTCTATTCAAGACCAATTTTTTATTGGAACTCCATAAAGGAGCAATTAATAAGTTTTTAGGTCCATCTCCGGTTAATCTGTGAATGACCATATCTTTTGGAAGTCTTTCTATACAGGCTATTAGAATATCAATATATTCTTCAAGGGAAAGAACATGGAAAGAGTAATTTGCCAACTCAGTGCCTTTTAGAACATGGAGCAATTGCAGTTTGATTCCTTGTATAGGCATTCCTTTCTTATGAAAGGAGGCGATATAGGATATAGTTTCTAACATATCAGTAAAACTTTCACCAGGTAAGCCTAGTATAACATGGACAATCACGGATATATTTATTTGATGTAGGTTTTTAACGGCATCTTCAAAGCAAGAAAGAGAATAACCTCTTCTAATAAATTCAGCTGTTTTTTCATGATAGGTTTGTAAACCAAGTTCAACCCATACGGGTTTTATTTTATTTAAATCTGCAAGAAGGGCAATAACGTCATCTCCAAGGCAATCTGGCCTTGTGGCTATGGATAAAGCAACAATATCTGGATGAGAGATGGCTTCGGTGAATATTTTACGAAGATAGGAGATTTCACCATAAGTGTTGGTATATGCTTAAAAATAAGCAATATACTTTTCTTTGGTATCTGCTTCTCCAGAAGATGATTTCTTATTCTTCATTTTTGCTTCTACCAGTTTTTTAGATTCTTCTAGCTGCTTGGTAATAGATAGTTTTGGTGAAGCAGCAAAGTCACCGGAACCACCTAAGCTGCAGAATATACAACCTCCCCTGCCTAAAGTACCATCACGGTTAGGACATGACATTCCACCATTTAAAGAGAGTTTATACACCTTTTGCCCAAATTCTTTTTGTAAATAATAATTTAGGGAATAATAAGGTTTATCTCCCCATAGTAATTGCTCAGTCAATTAAATACTCCTTTATTTCACAATATGTGATTTCACTGCATTGCATACTACATCACATACTCTGGGATCAAAAGGCTGTGGCATAATATTATCTGCATTCAGTTCACTATCCTCCACTAATCCGGCAATTGCTTTGGCAGCAGCCAGCTTCATTTCTTCTGTAATTTGAGAAGCACGTCCTTCAAGTGCTCCTTTGAATATACCAGGGAAAGCTAATACATTGTTTACCTGATTAGGAAAATCGGAACGTCCGGTACCTATTACTTTAGCTCCGGCTTTTTTTGCCAAATCAGGCATAATTTCCGGTATAGGATTAGCCATAGCAAAAAGAATGGCATCTTTATTCATGGATTCTACCATTTCTTTTGTAACAATATTTGGAGCAGAAACTCCGATAAATATATCAGCACCTTTTAATGCATCGCTTAATTTACCTTGTTTACCGGATAGATTGGTTATCTCCATCATTTGTTTCTGCATCCAGTTTAGATTTGGAGAGGACTTAGATAGAATTCCAGTCTTATCACACAAAGTTACATCTATAAATTCATAATTTAATAATAATTTAGCAATGGCAATGCCTGCAGAACCAGCACCATTAACCACAACCTTACAGTTTTCCTTTTGTTTTCCGGTCACTTTTAAGCCGTTAATTACACCTGCTAACACAACAATAGCAGTACCATGCTGGTCGTCGTGAAATACAGGAATGTTTAATAACTTCTTTAAACGCTCTTCAATTTCGAAGCAGCGGGGAGCGGCAATGTCTTCCAGATTAATTCCTCCAAAGGCTGGTGCAATATTGACTATGGTTTTAATGATTTCTTCTGTATCCTGGGTATCCAGACAGATGGGAAATGCATTTACACCTGCAAATTGTTTGAATAATACAGCTTTTCCTTCCATAACAGGCATAGCAGCCAATGGTCCTATATTACCTAATCCTAAAACGGCGCTTCCATCAGAAATAACAGCAACGGTATTAGCTTTTAACGTATATTGGTAAGCTGCTTCTGGATTCGCATTTATTACTTTACAGGGTTCTGCTACACCTGGGGTATAGGCTAATGCAAGGTCTTCCCTGGAATGAATGGTACATTTTGAAGTGGTTTCGATTTTACCATTCCATTTTTCGTGCAGCAACAGTGCTTGTTCATTTAAATTCATAATTTACACCATCCATTTCTAAATATATAAGTATTTTAATTTTTGGTACTATTCCTATCTGTTTTAATAATAATACCACTTGAAATAAGGGATAACAAGACCATTACTCGTCTAATTTGATTATCAAGTTAAAAAATTAAGCTTTTTGACCTACTTTATGTTAAATTTCAAAAAAAACCTTTTTTTTCAAATTAAAAGGGTGTATAATATGAAATAGTTTAATTGACTATTCAATATTACCTATTTCATTAAAGTCATCTTATCTTAATCATATTACTCCCAATTGGAACTGTAAAAATAATTTAATAATTTTATAGGAAAATAATATTTATTAAAAACCTTATTAAAGGAGCGTGTACATGGAAACAAATTTTAATGCAATGTCTCTAACCGAACTTAGAGCTTTGGCAAAGAATAAAGGAATTAAAGGAATAACCGCATTAAGAAAGCAAGAGCTGATTGATGCCTTAGAAAAAAATAATAATAGTGACAGTGATTTAAACGAGATAACAATGGGTGATTCTATGAAAGAGCAAGATAATACAATGGAGGATAATGGCAGGCAGGATATGCAAGGTCGAGATACGATGCAACAAGATTCAGACACTAGAAGAAATAAAACCCAGAGTGATGCAAAGAAATTAAATATATCATCCGAAGCGGAACAGTTAGATAGCGGAGAAACAAAAGAGGGTATATTAGAAATCATGCCGGATGGATTTGGATTTATTCGTTGTGATAACTATTTACCTGGTGAGAATGATGTCTATGTTTCACCTGCTCAAATTAGAAGATTTGGCTTAAAAACTGGCGATATAGTAGCTGGTAATACAAGAATCAAAAGTCAGAATGAAAAGTTTAGTGCCTTATTATTTGTAAAGAGTGTCAATGGTTTTCATCCTTCTGAAGCTCAAAGAAGGAAAAGATTTGAAGATTTAACACCAATTTTCCCTAATGAGAGAATCCGTTTAGAAACACCAGGTGCAAGTGTTGCTATGAGAATGGTAGATTTGATTTCCCCTATTGGAAAAGGGCAGAGAGGAATGATCGTATCTCAGCCTAAAACGGGAAAAACTACCTTATTAAAACAAATTGCAAAAGCAGTTACCAAGAATCATCCAGAAATGAATCTGATTATATTATTAATTGATGAGCGTCCGGAAGAAGTAACGGATATTAAGGAATCCATTGAAGGTAAGAATGTGGAAGTAATTTATTCTACTTTTGATGAACTTCCGGAAAACCATAAACGTGTTTCTGAAATGGTAATCGAACGTGCAAAAAGGCTAGTTGAACATAAAAAGGATGTTATCATCCTGTTAGATAGTATTACAAGATTAGCAAGAGCATATAACTTAACGGTACAAGCAAGCGGAAGAACATTGTCCGGTGGTTTGGATCCTGCCGCACTTCATATGCCGAAACGGTTCTTTGGTGCAGCGAGAAACATGCGTGAAGGGGGAAGCCTTACAGTTTTAGCAACTGCACTGGTGGATACCGGAAGCAGAATGGATGACGTGGTTTTTGAAGAATTTAAGGGAACTGGAAACATGGAATTGGTATTAGACAGAAACTTATCTGAAAAAAGAATTTTCCCTGCTATTGATTTACCAAAATCAAGCACCAGAAGGGAAGATTTATTATTAAGTCAGCCTGAATTAGAAGCTACCTACCTAATGCGTAAAGCTTTAAATGGACTAAAATCTGACGAAGCAGCAGAAAGAATTATAGAAATGTTCGTTAGAACTAAGAACAATGCTGAATTTATTGAGATGATTAAAAAGACAAAAATTGTGTTTTAGGTATTGCATAAACCAATGACCTATGCTATAATTAAAAAGCTATTTATTTGAAATGATTAGTTTGACATAAGTCAACTTTTAACATTAGTATAGTTGCAAAGAGGTGAAAGTAATGAAAGAAGGAATACATCCAAAATATTACCAAGCAAAGGTTACATGTAACTGTGGTAACGAATTCGTAACTGGTTCAACTAAGAGTGAAATCCACGTAGAAGTATGTTCTAAGTGCCATTCATTTTATACAGGACAGCAGAAAGCAGCTGCAGCTCGTGGAGCTATTGATAAGTTCAATCGTAGATATGGCCTTGGTCAAAACAAATAGAAACGCAGAAACATATCAAATGTTAAAATTAGGTTGAGGTTGGAGAATCTCAGCCTATTTTTAAATTAGCAGATTAATTCCTTCTGTAAAAAAATTGAAGATTACTACTATTGTTTTATAAACATAGATAGATGATATATTTATGTATGGAGAGAGGATGTGGGGTATATGAAATCATCAGGAATAGGTGGACAAGCAGTTATTGAAGGCGTAATGATGAAAAACAAAAGTGAATATGCCATTGCTGTTAGAAAGACGAATAATGAAATTGTAGTTGAAAAGAGTACCTTTAATAGTGTAGCAGAAAAATATAAAATATTTAAGCTTCCAATCTTTCGAGGAATGTTATCATTTGTAGAATCCATGATTATTGGCAGTAGAACCTTAACTGTTTCTGCAGGTTTTTTTGAAGAAGAGGAAGAAGTAAAACCGTCGAAGATGGAGAAAGCATTTTCTAAAGTATTTAAAGAGAAAGCAGAAAGTGTTGTTATGGGAATCACTATGCTTGTTTCCGTTATATTAGCTATTGGTATATTTATTCTTCTTCCTACCTTTATGGCTGATTTATTAACAGAAGTGGTTCAATCAAAAGTCCTATTAACCATTATTGAAGGCTGCATTCGTATTTTTCTGTTTGTATCTTATGTGGCAGCCATATCGCAAATTAAGGATATTAAACGTATGTTTATGTACCATGGTGCAGAACATAAGACTATCAACTGTATCGAACATGGGTATGAATTAACCGTTGAAAATGTAAAACGTCAGTCAAGAGAACATAAAAGATGTGGAACAAGTTTTATGTTTATTGTTATGTTTGTCAGCATTATATTCTTTATATTTATACGTGTTGAACAACAATGGCTGCGTTATACGGTTAGAGTATTATTAATACCTGCAATTGCTGGTGTTTCATATGAATTTATCCGCTTATCTGGAAGAAGTGAATCCAGAATTGTTAACATCTTAAGCAGACCAGGTATGTGGCTTCAAGCTCTTACGACTAAAGAACCGGACAATGATATGATTGAAGTAGCTATTCAGTCTGTAGAAGCAGTATTTGACTGGAGAGAATTCCTAAGTACCAATAAAACGAAAGACTCTAAAAATAAATCAGATAAAAACTCTGGGCAGCATGGGAAGACAAATAAAAATAGAAAAGTGAGTCAAAATAGTAAGGTAAATAAAGATAGTAAGATAAATCAAGACAATAAGGTAAATCAAAATAGTAATATAGGTCAAGGCAGTAAATTAAACCAAAGTGTTAAGTTAAATCAAAATAGTAATATAGACCAAGGTGGAAAACTAAACCAAAATGCTAAATTAAATCAAAATAGTAAGATAAATCAAAATAATAAAAAAAATCGAAATAGTAATATAAAGAGTAATGATAAGATAGAAGAAGTTTCAGATGAAGTAATTGCTAAAAAAGAAAGCTTGAAATTAAAATCAAAAATAAAAGCAGAAAGTACTATTAATCATCTGGAGGAAGACAAATTTGGAGATAACCCAAATAAGGACATTCCCAATAAGGATAACTCTAAAGACAATCAACATAGAAATGAAAAACATAAAAAGTCTGATTATAAGCATACAAATAGTAGTGAAGTACTTAATAATACGGATAGAAAACATGGAACTGATGAAGAAATAGCGGCAACGGCTGTAAAAATGAAAGAATTTAAAGATAATCCTTATATTGATGAGGAAGAAGATGACGAAATATTAATGGCATTAGATCGTTATCTATATATTAATGAGAATAGTAAAGAAGAGGAATGATATACCATGAAAACATTAGAGAATGCATTACAGGAGGGCAGAAAACTCTTAAAAGAGAAGCAGGTTGCAGACAGTGATATTGATGCATGGTATCTGTTATCTTTTCTGTTTGGGATGAACCGTGCCCAGTACCTGATGCATTCTTCCATGTTCATAACCGATGAACAATATCATGAGTATATGGAATTGATAAAAAAACGTGGTAATCACATACCACTTCAGCATATAACCGGTGAGCAGGAATTTATGGGAATGAGTTTTAAAGTATCCCAGGAAGTATTAATTCCAAGACAGGATACTGAAATATTAGCCCAAGAGGCTCTAAAGGTGTCAGATGGAAAAACCGTATTGGACATGTGTACCGGTTCCGGCTGTATTATTATTAGCTTAGAAAAACTAGGAAATATTAAGTCGGGAATTGGTGTGGATATATCAGAAGCAGCCTTAGTAATTGCAAATGAAAATAAAACAAAGTTAGGAGCAAATGTGCAATTCCTGCAAAGTAATTTATTTGAACAGGTACAAGGCAAATATGATATAATTATATCCAATCCACCTTATATCCCAACTTCAGATATAGAAACCTTAATGGAGGAGGTAAAAGACCATGAACCGGTAATCGCTTTGGATGGTAAAGAAGATGGTCTATACTTCTATAGACGCATCCTACAGGAGGCAACCAATTATTTGAATCCAAATGGATTCACTTTCTTTGAAATTGGATGGAATCAGGGTGGGGCAGTAAGAGGGCTTTTAAAAGAAAATGGTTTTCATGATATTCGTATTATAAAAGACTTAGCAGGCTTGGACAGGGTTGTTACGGGCAGATACGAAAACAAGGAACCATTTACTTAGCTGTGCAGAAAATTAGCAGTAAAATAAGCTATATAGCAATTAATAGTAAAGTAAGCTATGTAGAAATTAACAGCAAAATAAACCATATAGAAATTAACACAAAATAAGCCATGCAGAAGTTAACAACAAAAAAACGATATAGCAATTAACAGTAAAGTAAGCTATGTAGAAATTGACAGCAAAATGAACTGTGTAGAAAATTAATAAACTATGCTGTATGAAAATATAAATGAATGTTATTATTGGAGGAATATGTAATGTTTGATAAATTAGAGGATCTTTTAATAAGATATGAAGAAATCATTCAAGAATTAAATGATCCAGGAGTTATAAATGACCAAAATAAGTATCGTAAACTTATGAAGGAACAGAGTGATTTAAGCGCTATTGTCGAAAAATATAAAGAATATAAGGCAACAAAAAAGGCTATTGAAGATAGTTTAAAGATGTTGGAAGAAGAAAAAAATGAGGAAATGCGTGAACTTGCCAAGGAAGAGTTAAATGAATGTAAGCAAAGAGTAACAGAAATAGAAAATGACCTGAAAATTCTTCTTTTACCCAAGGACCCTAATGACGAGAAGAATGTTATTGTTGAAATCCGTGGTGGAGCTGGCGGAGACGAAGCAGCACTATTTGCCGCTGAGTTATTCAGAATGTACTCTAAGTATGCAGAAAAACAACACTGGAAAGTTGATATGATAAACTTAAATGAAAATGGTTTAGGCGGATTTAAGGAAGTTGTATTTATGATTAATGGAAAAGGTGTATATTCCCGAATGAAATATGAAAGTGGCGTACATCGAGTACAAAGAATTCCAGTAACGGAATCTGGTGGACGTATTCACACTTCTACTACAACTGTAGCTATTATGGCTGAAGCAGAAGAAGTTGAAGTAGATTTAGATTTAAATGATTGTAAATTTGATGTATTCCGTGCTTCCGGTAATGGTGGACAATGCGTAAATACAACTGACTCAGCCGTACGTCTTACTCATATACCTACCGGTATCGTTATTTCCTGTCAGGATGAAAAATCCCAGTTAAAAAATAGGGATAAAGCTTTAAAAGTATTACGTGCAAAACTTTATGATTTAGAGCTGGAAAAGGCTCATAATGTAGAAGCAGAAGCAAGGAGAAGTCAGGTTGGAACAGGAGATCGTTCTGAAAAAATCAGAACTTATAATTTCCCACAAGGACGTGTAACAGATCATAGAATTAAATTAACACTTCATAGACTAGATGACATTTTAAATGGAGATTTAGATGAAATTATCGACAGTTTAATTGCAGCCGACCAGGCAGCAAAATTAAGTAATCTGCAAGAGGAATAAGTGTGAAGAAAAATGATTAGCAGTACTTCTAATGCACAGATTAAAAACATAATACAATTACAGAAAAAATCTAAAGCCAGAGAGGAACAAGGTGCCTTTGTAATAGAAGGAATAAAAATGTTTGAGGAATCTGTAACTTTCGGGAAACTGATAAAAGCTTATGTTTCAAAAAGCCTTTATGAAGAGAAGGTATTAGAAGTTTCTGACTATTTTAAGGATATTCCATATGAAATAGTTGAAGATACTGTATTAAAAGAAGCTTCCGATACATTAACACCCCAAGGCATTATGGCTATTGTAAAGAAACCAGAATACAACTTAGAAGATATTCTACAAGATACGAATGCTAATTTAGTAATATTAGAAGATCTTAGGGATCCCGGTAACCTTGGGACTATCCTTCGTACTGCAGAAGGTGCAGGAGTAACTGGAATTATACTTAGCAAAACTTCTGTTGATATGTACAATCCCAAAGTAATCCGTTCCACCATGGGTGCTATTTATAGAATGCCTTTTGTATATGTTGAAGATTTAATAGAAACAATTGATAAAATAAAAAGCCATCATATCTCTATATATGCAGCACACCTGTCAGCTGCTTGCTATTATGATGAAGTAAACTATAAAGGAAAATGTGCCATTTTAATAGGAAATGAAGCCAACGGTTTAAGCGATGAAATCACCAAAATGGCAACAAAATATATAAAAATCCCTATGGCGGGAAATGTTGAATCTTTAAATGCTGCAATCGCAGCAGCAATTTTGATGTATGAAATATATCGGCAAAAGAGATTGAACAAGGATATATGATAATAAAAAATATATAAACCATAAATCACAATATAGAAGAGCCCTACTCATTATGATATGCACCTTGTCAAGTAGATAGGTCAAACATCATTAAGTGGGCTTTTTCTATTTATTATTTACGGATGGTTAATAAATAGATAATGTATTTACTATATTAGCTGGAAAAGACTATTTTAACACAATTATTTCCACTAAGAGATTACAGTTTAGCCTGTGGCGTTAGGAGATAATAAAAAGTATAATATTATAAACAATTCTTGTATATTATAGTAATATGAAGTAAAATAAGAGTACCATAGTAGAATAAGGGGGTGCTTCAAAATGGATTCTATATACTGGTTAATAATTTTAGCAGTATTCTTGCTAATAGAAATTATTACACTGGGATTAACAACCATATGGTTTGCAGGCGGTTCGCTGGTAGCTTTTTTTCTTTCCCTTCTGGTGGATAATCCTGTATTAGAAGTAACTGTTTGTTTAATTGTTTCATTTTTACTATTATATTTTACAAGACCAATAGCAAAAAACTATTTTAACAAACAACGTGTTAAGACGAATATTGATTTGCTCATTGGTAAAGATGCAAAAGTAATGGAAACAATTGATAATTTAAACGGTACAGGATGCGTTCTGATTAACGGATTAGAATGGATGGCTAGAACAGCTAATGATGATATTACTATTCCCGCAGGCGAAAGAGTAATTATTAGAAAAGTTTCAGGAGTAAAATTAATTGTTGATATAAAGGAGGAAATATAGTATGGATATCGTTCTCATTATTTTAGGGGTTATTATTTTATTAATTTTAGCAACTTCTATCAAAATCGTTCCCCAGGCTACAGCTTATGTAATTGAGCGTCTTGGTGGATACCAGACTACATTAAATGTAGGCATTCATTTTATAACACCAGTCATAGATAAAGTTGCCAAAAAAGTATCTTTAAAGGAACAAGTTGCTGACTTTGCACCTCAGCCAGTTATTACAAAGGATAACGTAACTATGAAAATTGATACAGTTTTATTTTTTCAGATTACAGATCCAAAGTTATATACCTATGGTGTAGAAAGACCATTAATGGCTATTGAGAATTTATCAGCTACCACATTAAGGAATATTATTGGTGATTTGGAATTGGATGAAACTCTGACTTCCAGAGAAATTATTAACACAAAGATGCGAGTTTCACTGGATGTTGCAACAGACCCTTGGGGAATTAAAGTCAATCGTGTGGAACTAAAGAATATTATTCCACCAACGGCTATTCAGGATGCTATGGAAAAGCAGATGAAAGCCGAACGTGAAAGAAGAGAAGCAATTCTTCGTGCAGAGGGTGAGAAAACCTCCGCAATTCTTGTTGCAGAAGGTAAGAAGCAAGCCGTGATTCTGGAAGCTGAGGCTTCTAAAGCAGCTGCTATATTACGGGCAGAAGCTCAAAAAGAAGCTACCATTCGAGAAGCAGAAGGTCAAGCAGAAGCTATACTTTCTGTACAAAAAGCTAATGCAGATGGTATTCGCTTCTTAAATGAATCCCAGCCAGGCAATGCAGTTCTTCAACTTAAGAGTTTGGAAGCTTTCGCTAAAGCAGCAGATGGAAAGGCAACTAAGATTATTATCCCTTCTGAAATCCAAGGGGTTGCAGGACTTGTAAAATCTTTAACAGAAGTAATCAAAGAAGATTAATATGTAATAAATAAAAAGTTGGCTTATTAAATAAGGACGCTTTGCCTGAGGGGGTGTTGAGAA
>CALDJN010000383.1 GCA_937901695.1 uncultured Anaerocolumna sp. | reverse complement strand
GCTTGCACCTATTATTTACGTGGCGAAGCCGAGGAGTTCGCAATTTTTAAATATGCTTTAAGCGATTACTATCGTATTAGAACCATCGAATTTTTCAACGGAACAAGAAATATATCCCATGCCTACTCTCTAAGGTCTGAACAGCCTAAATTAGGCAAAGCGTACGTACGTTAATAAGCTAACTTTTTATTTAGGAAAGTAACCTTGGTATATTTAATAAACCCCACCCTTGCTTTGCCCATGGTTGGCCTAAATCAATGGCACTTTCTCGAAGCTTTAATTTTACCTCTTTGTTTGTCATATTTGGGTATCTGGACAGGAGTAGAGCAATGGCGCCGGTTACAATAGGTGTAGCCATGGAAGTACCGCTTTTCACAGCATACATTATATTATAAGCGTCACTTTTAGGATTATTTTTTAAATTATAACGATAACGTTGATAATTCTTCATGGTGCCACAGGAGACTATATTTGACCCTGGTGCTACTATATCAGGCTTCTTTATACATGCAGCAGTAGGACCTCTTCCGGAATAATCCATTGTTTTGTTTCCAAATAATTCAACGGATATTCTATCATCAGAGGAGCCAACGGTGATTACTTTTCTACTAATGCCAGGTGTAGATATGGACATGGGACCGGGGCCGTTGTTACCGGCTGCTACAATTACAACAATACCAGCATCCCAAACTGCATTGACACCTTTTACTAGTAAGGAATTTTCATCGATATTATCTTTTGTTGTAGTTCCAACGGATATATTTATGATTCTGATATTATATTTTTGCTTATTGTCAATAATCCATTGGAGACCTGCCAGAACATCTGAAATATTACCGTCGCCTTTTTGGTCTAACACCTTGACACCTATTAGATTACACTTTGGAGCTACACCGACATATTTTCCATTAGAAAGAAAGCCATTACCACCAACAATTCCAGCTACATGACTTCCGTGACCATTATCATCATAGGGTTCAGTTCGACCGTGTATTAAATCGTAAAACCCTTTTATACGGTTGGTGCCTTCCGTAAAATCTTTGTGGAGACATAGTCCGGTATCGACTACAGCAACTCCTATGCCTTCACCCATTATATTTCTTTCATGAGCCCACTTTAATTCTATGATTTCTGAAACACGATTCATTTGTGCAGTTATATGAGTGTCCAGTTCGAAACTTAACAATTCGTGTTTTGCTTGTAAATAGGGTAGTCTTTCTTCGTTTACTTCTATAACATAAGAATCAATCATAGGTAATTTATACTTAATTTTACCCATTTCTTTTACTTGCTCATAATTATTTTCATATTCATTACATTGAACTATAATTTGAATTTTTTCTTTCTTTTTCATAAGAGCCTAGTTTCTTTATTTATTTTATAATAATTTATGAGGACCTTACTTGTCTTTATGCAATATATTTTTAAGGCTCTTACTCTTTCATGGAAAATTTCGCTACCCTTCAATATTAAAAAACCCCTGCTAATTAGTGATTTTTACGGAATCGCTGGTTAGCAGAGGATTTTTTATTTTGTTTTAAAGGCTATATTAACAATATTAATAAGCACTTTCAATTTCCTTCATTTTATTATATAAGTCTTGGTTTACCGGTGTAGGAATACCATGCTTTTTACCTAATTCCATTACGGTTCCGGCAAATAAATCTAATTCACTGTATCTTTTTGCTTCTACATCCTGACGCATGGAAGGTTTTCCACGGTGACTTAATTTACCAATTACAGAAAGCCAATAGTTCAAATCCTCCTCAGTAAGAGGAACTCCTTCGCTTACGGATAGTGCCATAACTTCTCTCATGGCTGCAATCATAATGTCTCTGTATTTGCCTTCTTTTAAAACGCTGCTGTAATCATTGCCATATATAGCTACTGTTTGATTTACTCCCACATTTAACATGAATTTTCCCCATAAATGTTTGTAAATATCGGATACGGCTTCATAAGGAATGTTAACATTTTCAAAAAAATCACAAATAGCTTTCAAACGGTCTGAAGTATAACCAGATTCTCTTTCTCCAATGCAAAGTTTACCCATATGATCATATGTTAGCTGGTTTCCAACCTTTACAGCATCCATTCCCTGTGCCACACAATATAGGATTTTATCCATGCCATAAGTTTGTCCAATTACTTCTTCACTCTTAATGCCATTTAGAAGAGAAATCATAATAGTATTGGGGCCAACTTGATTTTTCACTGCTTGAACCGCATCTTTTAATCCTTCATTTTTAACAGAAAATATAATCAAATCAGCAGGTTCTTGTACTTCATCTGGGGTTATATAATTAAAATCACAAGGCTCCCCATTACAATATACTTTTTCTCTTTTATATTTCTCTATTCTTTTATGATCAGCGATGAATCTTAGATTTTCTTTTGGCATATTTTTAGACATTTGATGCCCAAATAAAACTCCCAAAGCACCTAATCCAATAAATGAAACTGTTTTAATTTCCAATGTATCACCTGTACCTTTCTCTTGTCATTTTTACAAGTTATGTATTGTAATGAATGCTTATGTTTTTCAAATATTATCATTATATTAATGGATTATATAAAAGAAATCAATTGGTTACTAAACTAATATGTGGAAATGCATAAAGTAATGCCACAGGCTGAAATAATTAAAACTTATCCTATTTATTAAATAAAAATAAAATAAAATAATTGACTGTCATTAAAGAAAATAAAATTAAATCATGTTATTAAAGGAAAATGAAAATAAATCAATTGACTGTCGTTAAAGAAACTAAAATTAAACCAATTAACTATTATTAAGA
>CALDJN010000382.1 GCA_937901695.1 uncultured Anaerocolumna sp. | reverse complement strand
TATGGAATAAATTTGTTATAAAGCTTCTGACAAGGAAAAATTATAACATACTCTAAATTCAATTTCAAGAGTTATTGAAAAAAAATTTGGAATTATTCATATTTATTATTCATATATTCATATATTCATATATACTAGATAGTAACGAACCTATATCTACATCTTAAATCATATTATGAATTAAGTGCCATTCTGAGGGCAAGTTCAGCAAAGCTGAATTATAAGCTCGAAGAGCCTCAACCTAAAGAGAGATTCTTCGAGCTGAAGCTCTCAGAATGACAGCCATTTTAACATCATTTTACAATAGCATCATTTTATAATAACATTATTTTATAATAACATTATTCTATAATAACATTATTTTACAATAGCGCTATTTTATAATAACATTCTTCAATACAATAGATGAATATGGTCTTAAAGTTAATTTAAGAATTCCCGAATGAACATGGTATATAACCGCTTCCAGATTATAGCCCTCTTCTGTAGTAACCATAAGGGTTGAAAGCGATTCTTCGTTTGTTATACCTATTTCCCAGGCATTCATATCAACCGTAATTTCTGTATTGTTATTATTAACACCAATAATGAATTTATCTTTGCGATTAAACCTTCCAAAACTAATAAAACCATAACTTCCAGTTAAGAAATGAATAGATCCAGTGCGAAGTGCTTCGTAATTCTTATGAATCCTTATTATATCTCTATGAAAATCAATAAGTCCCTTATCTTCACTTCCCCATGGATAAGTACGCCTGTTATCTGGGTCAGTCCAACCACATACACCTGCTTCATCTCCATAATAGATAGTAGGAGCACCTGGCCAGGTCATCTGCATTACAACAGCATTTCGAAGTACTCCTTTATTAATGTTCTCCTCTGCTGCCTCTGGACCTGCACCGCCTATTCTGCCTACCCTGCGGTTAGTTCTTGTTAAAAATCTGGAATGGTCATGATTGGATAACTCATTCATAGCCACAAGCAAGGAAGACGTTTGATACTTTGACATATTATATTTCATAGATTGGAAGAAAGCCTCATGATTATTCAAAAGATCATCCCGGTACTGGTCGCTATGTTTTTCCATACCAGTAAGAAACCATGTCACGGGCTCCATAAATGCATCATAATTCATTACTGTATCCCATTCGTCACCTTGCAGCCAGGAACTTGGATCTCCGTAATGTTCCGCAAGGATAATTGCCTCCGGATTACCTTCCTTTACACTCTTTCTAAAATCCTTCCAAAACTTATGGTTAAACTCAGGAGAATGACCTAAATCTGCTGCTACATCCAGTCTCCAGCCATCACAGTTAAAAGGTGGTGAAACCCATTTTTTCGCTATATCCATAACATATTGATAAAGTTTTGGAGATTCTTCATAATTTAGTTTAGGGAGGGTATCATGCCCCCACCAGCCATCGTAACTATTATTATTTGGCCATTTATCCTCTTTAAACTTAAAGAAAGATTGATAAGGGCTGTTTTTATCCTGGTAAGCTCCACTTTCATAGGTACCGGATGCCTCATAAATGCCTTCTCTGTCTAACCATTTATGAAAGGAACCACAATGATTGAAAACCCCATCCAAGATAACCTTCATGCCCCTTTTATGGATTTCCTCTACCAGCCGGATAAACAACTCATTACTAGCCTCCAGATTCCTTCTATCCGTCACCCTCTTAATATACTTTGAAGCCTGCCGATTAGAATATGCATCCTGGGGCAAAACATCTCCACCATCTTCACAAATCACCCCAAAATGAGGATCCACATAATCATAATCCTGGGCATCGTATTTATGGTTAGAAGGAGAAACAAAAATAGGATTCATATAAATAACCTCTACCCCTAAGTTCTGCAGATAGTCTAACTTACACATAACCCCAGCCAAATCTCCCCCATAAAACTCTCTCACCCCAAAAGGATCCGGATACTTACTCCAATCCGTAACCTTCTTGGTGCCAGCACCAATATAAAAATATTCATTATCTAAAACATCATTACTAACATCTCCGTTAAAAAACCGGTCTACATAAATCTGATAAAAGACAGCACCCTTAGCCCAATCAGGCGTAGCAAAACCAGGAGTAATCACAAAATGAAACCCCTCCTGAACTGCCTTTACTGCCCCTTCTCTATTGTAAAACCAAACCTCTTCGCCACTTGCAGCTTCAAAAAAATACTCCACTCTCTCATCGGATAATTGAAGTTCCCCTTCATAATAATCAAA
Source organism: uncultured Anaerocolumna sp. (assembly GCA_937901695.1). Lineage (GTDB taxonomy): Bacteria > Bacillota > Clostridia > Lachnospirales > Lachnospiraceae > Anaerocolumna. The sequence continues at coordinate 862 of CALDJN010000382.1, read as the reverse complement.
TAACGTATCACAAAAAGCTTTTCTCATTATCGTCTTCTCATCTCCAGTAACAAGAAAAACCGAATCCACATTATCCTTCCCCGTCCGAAACCGAATCAAAACCCTATCATTTACTAAAGGCTCACAAGGCACTCTATAATCACTAGTCCCATCACTAAACAAAGCATTCAAATTAATCATAAATCAGGTAACATTCCCTTCATATCAAAATTAATACTCATACATTCTATAACAAAGCCTGCCATTATACAACCCAAAATTACCTTATCTCATTTTAGATAATAACTTTCAATTAAATATAATTCTTATTTAATATGAAAGCTCTCCTTTTTTCTCGTAATCGTCTTGAATACACAGAGACACTAAAATAGTCTCATCACAATCTTCCAAAAGAACAACCCTCCTGAGACTATTTCAGTGGTCTCGTCCTATAAAACAACATAAAAAAGGACAGCTTTCCGAGTGCTGTCCTTTTTTGGAGAAGGTATTTTTGTTACTTATGGGGTGTAGCAAAAACTATATAATGTATTGGGGTTTACGAGTATTATTATAGCATCGGTCCCCCAATAAGTGTGCACAAACATTATAGAAATTATAAGCCTTTTTTGTCTGTTTTTGTTGTCTCCGGAAGTGGTTTTGACATACCAAACAAAAACATCATATAAAAAACAACATTTCTATAACATTTTTTAATCTTCCAATTATATTTCTAAAATTGGATCTGGAATACTTTTAGCAGCATTATTATTATCATCTGCAAAAAGGCTTTCAAACTCTTCACGGTTAATTCTTTCTTTTTCAATTAACAGTTTTGCACAATTATGAAGAACATCATTATGCTCTATTAGAATTCTCTTTGCCT
>CALDJN010000381.1 GCA_937901695.1 uncultured Anaerocolumna sp. | reverse complement strand
TTTGAGTACGCACAGCAATCCATTCGTAATGGTGTAACCGATTACCTGTTAAAACCAATTAAAATTGAAACTTTGGAAGAAACCTTTCAAAAGATTTATCAAAATTTAGAAAAAGCATATCATGATACAACCTGTCATATTATAACCAACCAATTATCAGGAAAAGCAAATAGTAAAACTTTACCTTATGAATTTAATGAACAGAAATTTTATATGTATCTTGTATGTCTTGGTAACCTGTATGAGAATTGCAGCAATGAACTTTATATGGTACAATTTCAAAAGTTATGGGAGTATCTTGATTTGCAAACCACCTTACAAAACACTTTACTTCCTGGTACCCCCTGGTGGATTATTGACGAGAAGTATCCAAACTGTAAAATCATTATTACTTCAGCCACTAAATCTAACACTGGTAAATCCCTCCATCACTTATTATGTATGAAATTGCAGGACAAAATTGAAATAACCTTATGCTCAACTGTGTCCTCCATCTTATTTCATAAAATTTGGGAAACAGCACAAAAATTAAGGTTTACTTTAAGAAACAACCTTATTCCATGTAAGTCTAAGTTTCTATTAGAAGGCCAGGTCTACTCTCCTTCTGCAGCGTTACTGAATAAAACCAACGCTATTCTGACTAACATTGCCATGATGAAAAAAAGTGAAAACATGAGCAGCCTGATTCCTTCTATGAAAAATTTGTTTTTCTATTATCAGACAGAAGGTGTAACTCAGGAATTTTTAGAAAGTAAGTTAAAAGATATATTACAGTCAATTTGTGAGGAACCTGAGGTTATGGAATCCTATCAAAAACGTATCTATGAGATAATTGCAAATTCAAAAGTACAGCAAGAACTTTATGAGCATATCTGCCTGGCTCTGGAAGAGATTGTCCTACAGTATGCTGAAACTGCAATGGATACGAGACAACTCTATAATGATATTAAAAAATACATTGAAGTGAATTATCGTTTCCCAATTACAGTGGAGACAATTGCCGAAAATTATCACTTTAGTACTTCGTACATTTCGAGAATATTTAGAAAGTATCACGGGATGCCACCCTTTAAGTACCTTATGTCTCTGCGAATGGAAGAAGCAAAACAACTGATTCTTAATAATGACGACTTAAATATTTCACTTATCTCTGAAATGGTTGGATATACCGATCCCCATTACTTTAGCCGTATCTTCCATAAGACCACTGGAATGAGCCCTTCGGAGTTTAAGCGAATGTCATAAAACAGACTTAAAAAACTGCAAAAGGGTTTGATATAAATAATACAGTTTGGCGCCAACTGCCCCAGCACAGTTTATGAAGCAGTGCCTTTTAATATAAGGGGAAAAAGCATCCAAATGTATTATTATATATCAAACCCTATCTACAGTGTATATTAGTCTATTTTATTGCAGTCCCTTCAGGTATTGCACTAAAATGGTAGATATGACTAATGAAATCTCCTTCTTTTGCTTCTTCCATGGGCAGGATAAAGCCAAAATACATCAATTGATCGCCTGAATAGATATCTTCTGTTTCTATACATCGATATTCTTTTTCTGGAGGCAACCCAGATAATTTGATTCTTCTGGAACCTGGATTTGCCTTAGATAATATCTTATAAGAACCAAGAATAAACTCTTTCTTATCCTCATCTATGCAAAGCCAAGACACATAATTAGATTGAAATGGGCTTTCCAATCTATAAAAATCACCATACTGGATGAGTTTACGGTTTCTTTTCGCTTCTACTATTACTGCTTTGGCACTTTCTTTCTCTTCTTCTGTAAATTTTGTAATGTCTAGTCCAAAACCAAATGTTCCAAAGTAAGCTACTTCCGCCCTCATCATAAAGTTTGTGCTTCTTCCTTGCTGATGATTTGGACTAGGTGAAATATACGATGCCATGCTTCGAAGAGGGTAAACATAGGAAGTGCCATATTGAACGCTTAAACGTTCTACAGCATCTGTATTATCACTGGTCCATGCCTGTGGCATATAATAAAGCATTCCTCCATCAAAACGATTGCCGCCGGAAGCACAGGATTCAAAGAGTATATGAGGGAATCGATTGGTCAAACGCTCTAACAGTTCATATAAGGACAGAATATAACGATGTGCTACTTCTTTTTGCTGTTCCTTCTTTAAATATGTAGATCCAATCTCTGTCATTGTGCGATTCATATCCCATTTAATGTATGAGATGTTAGCACTACTAAGAATCGTTTCCAGCTGCCTATATAGATAATCAACAACTTCCGGATTGGCTAAGTCCAGAACATACTGATTTCTGCCATGACTCATAGGCTGACCAGGTACTTTAATTACCCAGTCCTTATGGCATTCAAACAACTTACTATCCTTATTTACCATCTCAGGTTCAACCCATAAACCGAAGGATAAGCCAAGAGAATTAATTTTCTCTGCCAATCCATGCAATCCGTTGGGAAGCTTCTCTAAATTTACAAACCAGTCTCCCAAACTGGTTGTATCGTCATTTCTGTTACCAAACCATCCGTCATCCAGTACCAGCATCTCTATTCCAAGCTCTTTTGCCTCTTTTGCTAACTCAACCAGTTTATTTTCATCAAAATCAAAATAGGTAGCTTCCCAATTATTAAGGTATATAGG
>CALDJN010000380.1 GCA_937901695.1 uncultured Anaerocolumna sp. | reverse complement strand
GTTATTTAAATGTTTGTCAATCAGTTTTTCCCTTTATATGACACCTGTAATACAAACATTTAAATAACTGGAATCATTTTTCAAATCAATAATTTGTTTATTCTGTATAATGCGGACAACCGGTCTTAAAATACAATCGGAATAATTATGCATAACGATTCCTTCCGTTCCATCACTTAAAGTTACACAAGTACCAACCGGATATACAGCAATACATTTGGTAAAATTATTTACCATGTTATAATCATATCGTATGCTTCCAGCTCCAAGTAAGTATTCCAAGGCTTCAGAAGGTTCAAATGCCTTTCGATAACAACGATCAGAAGTCATTGCATCATAGGTATCCGTTACGGCAAGGATCCTTCCAAATGTTGATATTTTCTTGCCTTTTAGCCCTCTAGGATACCCGGAGCCATCAAATCTTTCATGATGTTGTAAAACACCGACTTTTGAAGTAGAGCTAATGTCATAACAGTCTGATAACATAGCATATCCGTTTTCCGGATGTTTTAGTATCTCATCAAATTCTTCCTTAGTAAGCTTTTCCTCTTTGTCTAGAATTTCTAAAGATACGTATTTCTTTCCTATATCATGAAGAATACCGGAAGTTCCTAATTCAATTAATTCCTTTCGGTTATAATCCATCTTAACACCTATACAGACAGATAAAATTCCAACATTTACACTATGTATAAAGGTATACTCGTGATGCCCGCATAGTTTATTTAAGTTAATAACTACATCCTGATTCTCAATGATACATTCTACTATTTCAGATACAAAAGGCGTTATTTTATCTAAACTTTCATTGTTTCTTAACATTTCTTCCAATCGGAATGCAGTTTCCAGCCTGATTTTGTCATTTATAACATCATTAAATACAATATCTTCCGATATCTCATCTTCAATGTACACACCAGGATACCCAAGTTCTTTTAATCTGCATATAATTCCATCTGTTAATTCAAAGTTTTCTCGAACTAAAACTAATCCATGTGCCCCATAAATCGGTTTAGCTAATTTAGTACCTGGTATTACTTTTTCAATTGAAAGAAATCTCATTTCAATGTGTCCTCCAGATTTCACTTTTGTCGAATTTGTATTTATTCATGCCTATTTCCACGAATACTGATATATTATATCATATAGAGTCAAATAATGGTATACTTTTTTATAGATAGTTGTTCTGTCGGCTGCTATGAAGGCATGTCATTCTGAGTAAAAATTCAACGAAGTTGAATTTGCAAAGAAGCCCTTTCGTTCATAGTGATGCTTTTAGCATTATAATTCTGAGCGGGTTTTGTCGTTCTAAACAGGTTTTGTCGTTCTAAACAGGTTTTGCCGTTCTAAATAGGTTTTGTCATTCTGAGCCTAAAAGGCGAAGAATCTCACTTTAAAACGAGATTCTTCGCCTTTGGGGCTCAGAATGACAACACCAATTTGTATTATGAAAGAATCATTCGGTCATTTGCAAATTCACCACCGCTTGCGCTTTCGAATTTGGCTAATAAATCAGCTACCTTTAGGTTTTTCTTCTCTTCTCCGGAGACATCATATATGATTTTACCTTCATGCATCATAATTAAACGATTGCCATACTGAATGGCATTCTTCATATTATGAGTTACCATTAATGCAGTAAGTTTATTACTTTCAACAATCTGCTCTGTTATATCCAAAACCTTTTTTGCAGTTTTAGGGTCCAGTGCTGCAGTATGCTCATCTAATAATAATAGTTTAGGCTTTTGCAAGGTCGCCATTAACAAAGTTAATGCCTGTCTCTGACCACCCGATAGAAGTCCTACCTTAGAAGTTAATCTTGTTTCTAATCCCAAATCTAAGATTTTCAGCTCCTCTATATATTGCTTTTTTTCTTCCTTCGTGATTCCCCATCTTAGACCACGTTTTTTTCCTCTGCGGTAAGCTAATGCAAGATTCTCTTCTATTTCCATATTGCCTGCAGTTCCCATCATAGGATCTTGAAATACTCTGCCTAAATACTTTGCTCTTTCATATTCAGGCATTCCGGTTATATCAACCCCATCTAATATAATTTTACCGGCATTAGGTACATATACACCGGCAATCATATTTAACATAGTTGATTTACCAGCACCGTTGCCACCAATAACAGTTACAAAATCAGAAGGATTCAGCTGTAAGTTTAATCCCTTTAAAACTCTTTTTTCATTAATGGTCCCAGGGTTAAATGTTTTATACACATTTTCTAATCTAAGCATTATTTATCCTCCTCCTGTACAACAACAACCTTTTTCTTTTTAAGAACAGGAATAGAAAGGGCAATGGCAACAACAATTGCAGTTAAAAGTTTTAAATCATTGGTATTTAACCCCATTTGCAATACTATTGCAATAATAATACGATATATAATAGAACCTACCACAATAGAAATCAATTTATAGGCAAATGAAATCTTTTTTGAAAATATAACTTCTCCAATAATAATAGAAGCAAGACCGATTACAATAGCGCCAACGCCCATAGATACATCTGCATATCCCTGGCTTTGTGCCACCAAAGCCCCAGATAATGCTATAAGTCCATTGCTGACAATTAACCCTATAATAATATATTTACTGGTGTTTCCCCCTTGGGCTCTTACCATCGCTTCGTTATTACCAGTAGCCCGAATGGCAGAACCAATCTCTGTTCCAAAGAACCAATATAAAAATCCAATCATTAAAGCAGAGAATAAGAGTCCTAATGCTATTACAACCAAAATCTGCAGAGTGGAATCTTTCATACCTAACTCTTTTGCTGATGGCAATAAATCTTTAATAATTGATATAATGGTGCTTTTATTACGTAAAAATGGTGTATTGGATTGACCCATAATTCTTAGATTTATTGAATATAATGATATCATAGTTAAAATACCAGCTAGAATAGGGGGTATCTTTAACTTTGTATGTAGCAAACCGGTAATGGCTCCTGCCGCCATTCCCGCCAGAGTTGCCACAATTAAACTTAAATATGGATTCCAGTTAAATACTACAACTAATAATGCACAGGCACTTCCACCAGTTGCAAAACTACCTTCACAAGTCATGTCTGCAAAGTCTAATATCCGAAAAGTGATGTATACTCCAAATGCTAAAATGGCCCAGAATAATCCTTGGGATATTGCACCTAATATTGAAAGTAGTATGGAAAGTAATATATTCATATTTGCCTCTTTTCTGCAGATTGTATATGTCATACTGCCAATTTTTATATATCTGTCATTAACTCATCCATCCAGAAGGCAATAACAGTGAAAAAAGACTTTGCAGGGCAAAATCTTTTTTCAATCCAATATGTATATATTGAACCAATTTGCTATTTTATTCTTCTCATTTACAGATAATTTTTATTTTAAATCTGCAGGAATCTCAATTCCAAGTTGTTTTGCAACTTCTTCATTAATTGTTAATTCACAGTCTTCATCTGCTAAATACCCAATTGGCATATCTTCTGTTGTTGCTTTTCCTTCAATAATTTTAACTGCTTGTTCTCCTGTTAATTTACCAAGTTCATAATAATCGATACCATAGGTGGCTAAACCGCCAACTTCCACCATACCCTTTTCACCACAAATAACCGGAAGTCCATTGGCATTAGAAACCATAGTTACCGTTGGCATTGCTTTTGCAATTAAGTTGTCTGTAGGAGCATAGATGACATCTACTTTTCCAATCAGGGATTCTACTACCTGTTGAATCTCATTGGTATTGGAAACTGTAGCATCCATGGTTTCCAGCCCAAGTTCTGCAGCTGCTTCCCTTGCAATTTTTGCTTGTATTTTAGAGTTTGTTTCACTGGATGTATAAAGAATAGCAACCTTCTTTGCATCAGGAATTAACTGTTTAAGCAGCTCAAATTGTTTTTTAACCGGAGTTAAATCAGAAGTTCCGGATATATTACCACCAGGTACTTCATTGGATTCTACCAGACCTGCATCATATGGATCTGTAACAGCAGTTACTAATACAGGTATATCTTTAGTAGCATTTGCTACTGCTTGTGCAGAAGGTGTTGCAATTGCCAGTATTAAATCGTTGTTATCATTTACTAGCTTTGTGGCTATAGTGCTTGTATTTGATTGATCCCCCTGAGCATTTTGATAATCTATCTTTATCTTTTCACCATCTACATATCCCGCTTCAGCCAAAGCATCTACAAATCCTTTATAAGATGCATCTAAGGCAGCATGTTCTACGAACTGACTTACGCCAATGCGAAATACATCATCTTTTTTACCACAGCCAACAAGTGCTGTACTGATCAGTCCAGTAACTAATAAGATTGCTAATACTTTCCCTTTTTTCATAATATCCCTCGATTCTGGCGTCTTTGCGCCTACACCTTGGACTTTAATGCATAATTGCTTTAAAGCTTTAGCGCCTTCACTTAATAAAATGTACTATAAAATATAACTTTTGTCAATTCCTTTTTTTATCCTTTTTATCTTTTTTCTCTTTTTTGCTGTAATATAATTTTGTTCCAAATAGAAAGTTGATATGTTATAATGAGTGATACAAATTATTTTTTAACCTCATTAGGGAAGTCTCCCTTTATATAGGCTGGGGTAACCCCTCTTAAAAATGGGGATAAGGAAAGAAGGTATAGTTTGACTGAAGAAATTAATAATCTAAATACGGATTTAAAGGAATTATTTGTAGATTCCAAATTTGATAGAATGAAAGATATTTTGGATAAAATAGCAGATGGCACTATTATAGAAATAACTCAATATAATTTTGGCATTATTAAAAAATATTACGAAGCACAAAGATATAACATACTTGCCCAGTTTATTAAATTTGTCGCTTATTCAAGCTTTTTATGTGAATATTCAGCAAAACGTCAAATAATAAGTAAAGAAGAATACGAGGAAATGTTTAAAATATTTACTGAAATCTATCTTAAAATAAAAGAAGAGCAAGAATAATAGTTTTATCATTCTGAATACTTCCGAACCAAAAGGCGAAGAATCTCACGTTAAAATGAGATTCTTCGCCTTTAATTTTAATTGTGAATTTTTTGTGAAATTAGCACTCTGCTCTTGACAGTGCTAATAGTAAGTGTTATATTACATGTAGAACATATAGAATAAAGCTTTTAAATAAGGCTTAATATTAAAATTTTAGGAGGAATGTATATGTTATTACCAAGACTTTTTAACGACAAATTTGTAGACAATGTATTCGATGATATGTTTTCTTTCCCATCATTTTTCAGCATGCCTTCTAACAGATGGATGAGTACCAATGTAAAAGACATGGGAAACGATTATCAACTGGAAATTGAACTACCAGGCTATAAGAAAGAAGACATACACGCAAAGTTAGATAATGGTTATTTAACAATTGCAGCAGATCAACAATCTGATAACGAAGTAAAAGATGAAGATGGCAAATACATCCGTAAAGAAAGTTATAGCGGTAAATGCCAGAGAAGCTTTTATGTAGGCGAAGACCTAAAAGAAGAAGATTTTAAAGCTTCCTTCAAAGATGGTATTTTATCCGTTGTGTTCCCAAAGGAGAAAAACCAGAATAAAATAGAGAATCAGCGATATATCCCTATTGAATAATATAATCTTAGTTCCACTTGAAAACGCCCGAATAGACAAAATCTATTTGGGCGTTTTTTTAATTGCCATAATCATTTAAGGTTCCTTCTAGTACAATTATCACTAAGTTTATACTAAATCGTAACGTTCCAATCTAAATTTAATAATTTACTAATATATTTTATACTATATTTTGTACTAATTATCTTTTTAAATTCATTTTTTATGATTTTTTTTGTTATTTATTACTTTATCATTGACATAATGCTACTCGAAACCTATAATAATATTTATTGGAACGTTCTTATTTTTATATTTTTTAGCAACTTTATGTAGAAAATCAAACAAGTAATTGAAACTATATCTTTTAATGGAGGGATTAAGTGAAAAAGCCTAAATTGATTGGAGTAATAATATTTATATCTTTCATAATATGCTTACTTATTTATTTTAACGGAGGTAAAAAAATGGATGCAAAGTCTAAGTTAGTTTTTTTTGAATTAGGTTCAAAAGGTAATTCTACATTAGTTAAAACTGTAGATGATA
>CALDJN010000379.1 GCA_937901695.1 uncultured Anaerocolumna sp. | reverse complement strand
CTTATGATGAAAATAAGGTATTTGCTGAGGCAGAATTAGTCTTTGCTATAGCCTGAGATATTAAAGGAAAAATCGTTATTAAAAGTCGCTAGTGCGCTAGAAACGAGGATAGTATATGATTAAAAAAGTTTTAATAGCCAATCGTGGTGAAATAGCGGTTCGTATTATTCGTGCCTGTAGAGAGATGGGCATTGGAACCGTAGCTATTTGTTCGGAGGCGGATAAAGATGCCCTGCATGCTCAGTTAGCGGATGAAACCATATGTGTTGGACCGGCTCCGGCCAAAGATAGTTATTTAAGAATGGACCGAATCTTAAGCGCTGCCTATGCAACCGGTGCAGATGCTATACATCCTGGTTTTGGCTTCTTATCTGAAAATAGTAAATTTGCAGACTTGTGTCAAAAATGTAATATTACATTCATCGGTCCATCTGGTGAAGTAATTGATAAAATGGGTAATAAATCAGAAGCAAGAAAAACCATGATGGAGGCTTTGGTACCTGTGGTGCCAGGCACCAAAGAAGCAGTGTATTCTGCTAAGGATGGTAAAGTGATTGCAGACAAAATGGGTTATCCTGTTATGATCAAAGCTTCTGCAGGAGGAGGTGGCAAAGGCATGCGAATTGTCACTTCAGAAGAAGAATTTGTACATCATTTTGAAACGGCACAGCAGGAAGCGAAGAATGCATTCGGCGATGATACTATGTATATTGAAAAATACATTGCCAAAGCAAGACATATTGAATTTCAAATATTAGCAGACAATTATGGGAATATAATACATTTGGGGGAAAGAGACTGCTCCTTGCAGAGAAGACATCAAAAAATGATTGAAGAATCCCCTTCCGCTGCAATTGACGATAACCTTAGAAAAGAAATGGGTGAGACTGCGGTGAAAGCTGCAAAAGCAGCAAACTACTGTAATGCAGGAACCATTGAATTCCTATTGGATGAAAACAATCACTTTTACTTTATCGAGATGAATACAAGAATCCAGGTTGAACACGGTGTAACAGAACTGGTTACTGGAATTGATTTAATAAAAGAACAAATTAATATTGCCAATGGTGTAAAACTTTCTTACAAACAAGAAGACATTAAAATACAAGGCCATGCAATTGAATGTAGAATCAATGCTGAGAATCCTTACAAGAACTTTGCTCCATCACCGGGATTAGTTACCGGCTTTCATATGCCAGGTGGTAAGGGAGTTCGTATCGACACGGCACTATATACCGGATATAAAATTCCTGCAACCTATGATTCATTAATAGCAAAAGTTATGGTACATGATACAAGTCGTGAAGATGCTATAGCAAAAATGCGTGGTGTATTAGGAGAATTAGTAATTGAAGGAATCGACTCTAACATAGATTTTCAATATCAATTAATTAATAATAATGACTTTAAAGAAGGAAACATAGATACCGGATTTATTGAAAGATTATTGAAGAAATAAGGTTATGAAAAAGTAAATGAAACATGAGTAGAATGGAGTGAAATCATGTTAAAAGATATGTTTAAAAAGACATCTTCTCAATCAAAAAAGATGCTTAATTCAGCTCAAATACCAGATGGCTTGTTTCAAAAATGTGTAAAATGTAATGAAATTTTATATGCAGAAGATGTTGTCTCCAACTATTATATATGTCCAAATTGCGGAAGTTATTTTAGAATAAGCCCAAGAGAAAGATTAAGCATGGTATTAGATAAAGGAAGTTTCATAGAATGGAATGAAGAACTGCCAATTAGTGATCCATTAAACTTTCCAGGATATAAACAGAAATTAAAACACGTAAAAACAGTAACAAATCTGGATGAAGCAGTCATAACCGGTGAAGGAATCATTAATGGTACGAATGTAGCCATAGGGGTTATGTCCTCTGATTTCTTAATGGGAAGTATGGGAGAAGTAGTTGGAGAAAAAATAACTAGGCTAATTGAAGGAGCTACCGAAAAGAAACTGCCTCTTATAATATTCTGCTGTTCCGGTGGAGCCAGAATGCAGGAGGGTATCGTATCTCTTATGCAGATGGCTAAAACCTCACAAGCACTTAAAAAACACGATGGGGAAGGGCTTTTGTACGTAGCAGTTTTAACCGATCCTACAACAGGGGGCGTTATGGCAAGCTTTGCAATGTTAGGTGATGTTATTTTGGCTGAACCAGGTGCACTAATCGGTTTTGCTGGACCAAGAGTTATTGAACAGACTATAGGACAAAAACTTCCGGAAGGATTCCAAAGAGCAGAATTCTTATTAGAACATGGATTTATTGATAAAATTGTGAAACGTAGTAAATTAAAGCAGACTTTATCAATTTTAATTAAGAGTTGATTGTCATCAAAACAAGTCATTCTGAAGACAAAGTCCGAAGAATCTCAAACTGGAGGTGTAGTATGTCAAGTGAATTAACTGCATGGGACCGTGTTCAAATAGCCAGAGGGAAAGAACGTCCAACAAGCCTTGACTATATCGGTGCCATATTTAATAAATTTATGGAGTTACATGGAGATCGTTTATGCCGTGACGATGGAGCCATTGTCGGCGGACTTGCAGCCATAGATGATGTATCATTTACCGTAATCGGACAACAAAAAGGGCGTAATCTGAAAGAAAATAAAAAAAGAAATTATGGAATGCCGTGCCCTGAGGGATATCGTAAAGCACTTCGTCTTATGAAGCAGGCAGAAAAATTCAATCGTCCTATCATCTGTTTTATTGATACACCAGGTGCCTATTGTGGTATTGAAGCAGAAGAAAGAGGTCAAGGAGAGGCTATTGCAAGAAACCTCTTTGAAATGTCTGGCTTAAAAGTACCTATTCTATCTATTGTAATTGGTGAAGGCGGAAGCGGTGGTGCACTTGCTTTAGGAGTATCCAATGAAGTATGGATGCTAGAAAATTCTACTTATTCCATCTTATCACCAGAAGGCTTTGCTTCTATTCTGTGGAAAGACAGTAAGCGAGCAAATGAAGCAGCAGAAGTTATGAAAATTACCGCTGATGATTTAAAAAATATGAAGATTATTGAGCATGTATTTCCAGAAACTGAACCGCTATGTGTAGAAAACATTGACATGGTTGCAGCATCTATAAGAGATGGAATTATTGCATTTGTAACACGTTATAAAGAAAAATCAAAAGAAGAAATTGTAGCAGAACGCTATAAAAGATTTCGAAATATGTAATATAAAGAGGCGTCAAGTGTTATCAAAAAGGAATAAAAAATCCTTTGCTTTCATATATGAAAGAAATGGTTCTATATGTATTAATATCAAATGTGCTCCTGAATGGGTTGAATTCTGGAGGAATGCCTATAAAGCGGTAATACCAGGATATCATATGAATAAAAGACACTGGAATACAATTATTCTTGATGGAAGCATACCAAGAAAAGAAATAGAAAGAATGATTGGCGAAAGCTATGATTTAGTCAAGTAAATTATATGGAAAAGGATATTGCCAATCTGATAATATATATGAATATAGAATATTTCATGTTTCCAAATATTTCATCGTTCCCTGTTTTCAGATTCTATGCAAGCGTTATGAAAGTAATAGGAGGGAACCAATTATCCCTCCTATGGATACCGAATAAAGATTAATTTGCAGAAAGTAAAAGAGCTTTAATTCTCCTGAACTATTTCTAAAATACTTTTTTTAATGGTCTCAGCTCTATCAATTTTATTTCTTCCTAAACTATATAATGTTACGTCCTCATGTTTTGCATTTTCACGCGTCTCTTCTGTATATCTATAAAATCTAACATTTCCATTTGATGTAATAAAAGTGTATGTCGTATTTGCGTATATTTGAATTTGCCATGAAATATCTTTTTCCCCGCTATCTTTATCAAAAACTCCTTTTATGCTATGATAAAATTTTTGTTCTTCCAGGACTTCTTTAATATAATTATACCGTATATCATTAATCTTTATGGTATAATTAGTATACCTTATTATTGGCTCACCATCTTTAACATCAAACTCAATGAATGTAATATAAAGGTCGTTCAATTTTTTATCAATTTCAAGTTTAATATAATTAGGCTTGAAAAAATAAAATACTATCAATGTTATTATTATAAAAAGAACTATCAATAAACATCTTTTCCTCATTAATTTCACCCTGCAATTCTAAATTTAACTTGAATTATTCAAGATAACCCTCACAACGGCACTTCCTATCGCATAGTTACTTGATTTTTCGATATTTATTACCTTAAGCTAATAAGTCAAGACAATTATATCCTTCTTATTTACAATTAACTGGTAACTGGTTACAATTACATTATACCCTAGAAGTGAAATATATGAAATACCAAAATCTGAATATTTTTTACAACTATACTATATACTTTAAAATAGTTATAATATATAATAAAAAATATAGCATGTTAGGAATGATATCGTTAATCACCTACCACTTAGAGCTAAAGCACTTCAAAAGAATCTGTCTTATCTAATAAATCAAAAAATATTATACAAATTAACTATAAAAGTAATTATAATTTTATTTCAGTATTAAAAGTTTTTGAAGAAACAAATATTTTATCGGAAATAGATTATTCTAAATTTGAATATAGCAATAAAGAAAACTACTATGTTGATGAATTAAACAACCCTATTGTTAGATTAGAAGCAAAAGATATTACGGATAATAAGATAGATTTTATATATTGTAATAATTTAGAAAACAGTGAAAGCCGAAATTATTTTTTTTTATAATATTAATAATGATAATTATCAGATATTGTATACTAGGGCTAATGAAATATTCTTTTGGCATGATAACTATTTTTATTATATAGGTACAGATATGAATCTTAGTTATATAGATGTCTGGCTGTTAGTTAACACTATTCTAGATATTCAAAATTAATTAATTATACTTATTCATATCGAAATATACGACGATTTTAATTTAGCCCGTATCAGAATAGTCCTCCACTTCTGTAAGCTGGGGTAACCCTTACTTTGTAACAGGCAAGTAGTGTAAAGGGGCTGTTGCAAAACTGTCATTCTTTGCCCAATTCAGCAAAGTTAAATTGGGCAAAGAATCTCATTTTTAAGGTGAGATTCTTCGAGCATAATTCAGCTTGCTTAGAATTACCACGCTTAACAGCACCACTATGAACGAAAGGGATTCTTCGCTACGCTCAGAATGACACTTTTTCATAGCAATGACAAAGTTTGTTCTGAATGGCAAGGCTTGCTCAGAATGACAAAGTTTGTTCTGAATGGCAAGGCTTGTTCTGAATGACAAAGTTTGTTCAGAATGACATTTTTTTATTTTGCAACAGCCCCTTATGACTGAATATCAGAATTATCGGATGACACAGGTTGAACTGTAATCTTTCATTAATAAACTAGATTAGCGTTTACCTATCCCTTATAGGTATATATTCTTTAGGAACAGCTACACTCTTATAAGCAGGTCTTATAATCTTTCCAGCATTAATAAGTTCTTCAATGCGGTGAGCACTCCAACCGGATATACGTGCAATAGCAAAGATTGGAGTATACAGTTCAATGGGAAGATCCAGCATACTGTATACGAAACCGCTATAGAAGTCTATGTTAGCACTGACACCTTTATATATTTGACGTTCTTTTGCAATAACTTCTGCAGCTAGTCTTTCTACCTTACTGTATAGATTATATTCTTCGTCCCTGCCTTTTTCCTTGGCTAGTTTTTCAACATATGATTTTAAAACATTTGCTCTAGGGTCAGAAATAGAGTAAACTGCATGGCCCATACCATAGATTAATCCTGCTTTATCAAAAGCTTCCTTATGCAACAAAGCTGTTAAATAGTTGGATATTTCATTTTCATCTTCCCAATCACAAACTTTGTCCTTCATATCTTCAAACATCTTTACTACTTTTATATTAGCACCACCATGTTTAGGACCTTTTAATGAACCTAATGAGGCAGCAACGGAAGAGTACGTATCCGTACCGGTTGAAGTAACTACATGTGTTGTAAAAGTAGAATTATTACCACCGCCATGTTCTGCATGCAGTACTAAAGCTATGTCTAAGATTTTAGCCTCTAATGGTGTATATTTACTATCAGGTCTTAATAAATGTAAAATCATTTCTGCAGTAGAAAGATTAGGATCGGGAGTATGAATGTATAAGCTTTGCCCATCATGATAATGTTTAAATGCCTGATATCCATATACGGATAATAATGGGAATAAGGATATAAGCTGTAAGCACTGCCTTAAAACATTAGGAATGGATATATCATCTGCCTTGTCATCATAGGAGTATAAAGTTAAAACACTTCTTGCTAAAGTATTCATCATGTCTGGGCTAGGTGCTTTCATAATGATATCTCGTACAAATGAAGTTGGTAATGACCGATATTCACCTAATAACTTTGTAAATTTTTGAAGTTCATTCTTATCTGGTAACTGACCAAAGAGTAAAAGATATGTAACCTCTTCAAATCCAAAACGATTTTCGCTAATAAAGCCGTTTACAATATCTTCTATGTCAATTCCACGGTAAAATAATTTACCCTCACATGGAACCAATTCTGAATCAACAATAGTATAGGAACGAACTTCCGCAATTTCAGTTAACCCTGTTAAAACACCTTTACCACTTACATCTCGAAGTCCTCTCTTAACATCGTATTTTGTATAAAGGCTGGGATCAATATTACTATTACTATTACATAATTCTGTCAGTTCTAATATTTCTGGTGTAATTTTCGAAAATGGATTATTATTCATAATTACCTCCTGTTTGTCCTATCTAATATATAGATATATTTTAAATTAGTTGAAAATTGAGATAAAAAACATCCCAATATGTTTACAGGTCACAGAAAGAAAAGTGTATAAAGATAATGAATATGAAATAATGAATAAAAATATAAAACAAGGTATATAATTACACAAGTTTTGATGAATATATTATTATTTCTTCTGAGTAGTAAAAAAATTATAGAAATACTTACAAGTAATCATGAAATAATGATAGTGAGTCTATTTTATCATATAATATATTGAATTGACAAGAAAAAATATATAAAATTCATATAAACTAACGAATAAAAATGCAACATGTGTTTCTATAAATTCATATGAAATTATCATGAACCTAAAATATATTTTTCACTTTACAATTGCATTTTATTAATAAATCATCTATGATATTATTATCAAAGATTGAAGAAATCATACTTTGTAAGAATAGTATACTTATATATTATGGGATAAGTATTGTATAAGAATGGTTTTGGTACTTAATAATAAAACGACAGGAGGAGACGTATGCTATTAGATGATTATATTTATTTTAAAATTGAGAAGAAGAAACATATTGCTTTAATAGCCCATGATGGAAAGAAGAAGGAACTGGTAGAATGGGCTGAAAAGAATAAAGATATATTAAAAAGGCATTTTTTATGTGGAACAGGTACAACAGCAAGACTCATATCTGAAAAGACAGGTCTTCCGGTAAAGGGGTATAACAGTGGACCTTTAGGTGGAGATCAGCAAATTGGCTGTAGAATAGTTGAAGGAAATATCGATTTTGTTGTATTCTTATGGGATCCATTAGAATCTCAACCACATGACCCGGATGTTAAGGCATTACTAAGAATTGCAGTAGTATATGATATTCCTATCGCAAATAATCTTGCAACAGCTGATTTCTTACTAACTTCCCGGTTTATGGAAGAAGAGTATGACAGAAAAGTAGATAATTTCAATAAAAATATGATGTCAAGAATTGAAAAGTTCTCGGAATCAGATAATAAATAATAAAAGAGCCTTAAATATTTATATAAGCCAAAGTTGATATTCGCAATCAACTTGCGCTACTTGCCCATAACCTCATTTCCACTATATGACATTTCGGCAGGAGTTTGAACGCCTGCTGAAACAGGTAAGTACCAACCACCACTTGCAAAGTGGTGGACTTCCTTGATGAGGTTAAAATAGAATTCTAAATTATTTATAAACTGTTACCAGAAACTTTATAAATTATGTGTTGAATTTATTTATCAATATATGTTATAATTACAATATCTTTACAGATATTGAATAATATTAATAAATAGAATAATAGAATATGAATGATAAATATGGAGGTGCAATTATGAAAAAGTATGAATGCCCTTGTGGTTATGTATACGATCCTGAAGTAGGCGATCCAGATAACGGAATTGCTCCAGGAACTCCTTGGGAAGATGTCCCAGAAGATTGGGTTTGCCCAGTATGTGGTTTAGAGAAAGAAGCATTTGTAGAGTTATAATTTTAATAATTAAGAGAGTAAGCATTTTGTATACTTACTCTCTTTTTTAAAAACTATATTAATCTAATAAATGAAAGAAAGAGGGATGAACATGAAAGAACTTAAAGGGACGAGAACAGAAGCAAATTTGATGGCTGCTTTCGCAGGCGAATCTCAGGCGAGAAACAAATATACCTACTATGCTTCTAAAGCAAAAAAAGAAGGATATGAACAAATAGCAGAGCTCTTTTTAGAAACTGCTAATAATGAAAAGGAACATGCTAAGATTTGGTTTAAATTACTTCATGATGGCATTGGAACAACTAGTGAAAACCTCTTAGATGCTGCAGCTGGTGAACACTACGAGTGGACTGATATGTATATAGCATTTGCAAAAGAAGCAAGAGAAGAAGGCTTTGATAAAATTGCATACTTATTCGAAGGTGTAGCAAACATTGAAAAAGAACATGAGGAAAGGTATAGAAAATTACTGGCAAATGTTGAAGATGAAATAGTATTCTCCAGAGATGGTGAAACTATATGGCAGTGTGCTAATTGTGGTCATATCCATGTGGGTAAAAAAGCACCAGAATTATGTCCAATCTGCGATCATCCCCAAGCATACTTTAAAATATTAGCAAAAAATTATTAATAGTATACATAATAAAGTGATATCCTATAGCATATGTTTAAATTATAATGTAAAAATATAAAATTAAGTATTGATTTGCGTGGCAAAACGCTTATATTCATTAAAACTATATTTGAGTTTTGACACGCAAATCAGTATTAAATAAATTTAAAAATGAAAGGATTGAAGTAAATATGAAAAAAGAACCAAAGTTTTTTGTATGTAAACAATGTGGTAACTTTGTAACATTTATCAATGAATCTGGAGCTCCTTTAGTTTGCTGTGGTCAAGAGATGACCCAAGTAGTACCTAATACAACTGAAGCTGCAACGGAAAAGCATTTACCTGTTGTAACAGTAGATGGTAATTCTGTAACAGTAGAAATAGGAAGCGTTGAACATCCTATGACTCCGGAACATTATATCCAGTGGATTTATATCGAAACAGACAAAGGTTTCCAGATGAAATATTTAACTCCATCCGACAAGCCTAAGGCAACTTTCGAGCTGAGTAATGAAAAGCTTATTGCAACATACGAATATTGCAATTTACACGGTTTATGGAAGACAGAAAATAAATAACATTTGTAGTAACTTAAGAAAAAATATCTAAAGTAGTAACTTAAGAAAAATATCTAAATGTGGCTGTTGCAAAACTGTCATTCTGAGAGCAAATTCGGCAAAGCTGAATATAAGCTTGAAGAATCTCATTTTAAAGTGAGATTCTTCGAGCATAATCCAGCAAGCTGAATTTGCTCTCAGAATGACAAATTTTTATTTTGCAACAGCCACATTTAGGGAGAGTAGCATATTTTGCTTTACTCCTACTCCGGAAAAGCCGATAGGAAGGACTGAGACTTTACAAGTCTATTTGCTAGATTAGGGCTGGGAGAAGTAAGTGTATGGCAACACCTAATATAAGGAGAATGGCAATGACACGATGAGTCCAAAACCAGGCACCTGTACGCTTTTTATGTAGGTATGCTCCGTACATACCTAAGCAAACCTGTAATATTAGGATAGCAGCGGCGATGACTCCGGTAATACTAATGCCGAATTGGTTAAACTGCAACAGAAAATGCAGCAATAAAAACAGTACGGTTGCGAAACCCCAGTAACGATGTTGGCGAATAAAAACTTTCATAAGAACGCTCATTATTGGTTTGCCAGTAGGGCCGGACGAAATGTTTTTACCGTATTTTTTGTTTACAACTTTCAAAATATAATTTAGTATAGTACCTACATAGGCTATGATGATAAGCCAGCCTAAAAAACCACCAATTTCACTCAATATAAATGCCTCCTTATAAACAATATATGGTATTATTTGCTGTCATTATAGTACTAATATTTATATATGTAAACTGTTTTCTTGGTATTTTGAAAAATTACTGTACTAGAATTGGGAACTTGGGAATATCCGCTTTGACCAATGTTCAATGGTTCGTCAAAAAGTTAACATAGATAGTTGTAAATAGATGCATTTATGTATATAATCATAGTATGAGTTTTAGAACGGAGTGATATTATGTTAAAGGATGAAGATATAAAATATATAGCGAAAGCTATTCCTTTTTGGAGTGAGCTGAATGAGGAAGATAAAAGGTTTTTGCTAGATCATATATTTCCTGTTCAGTATGAGAAAGGTAATTCTATTCATAGTGGTTCCATGGATTGTATTGGTGTTCTTTTAATTCGAACAGGTGATATCAGGGTATATATTTTATCGGATGAAGGGAAAGAAGTAACTTTATATCGGATGTCAGATGGAGATATATGTATATTATCTGCGTCATGTATTTTAGATAATATTACTTTTGATGTTTATATGGATGCAGAATCAGACTGCGATTTATTAGTTATTGAATCAAAATTTTATAAACAATTATGCAGCCATAATATTTATGCTGAAAATTTTACTCAAAAAATGGTTATTGACCGGTTTTCAGATGTTATGTGGGCTATGGAGCAAATTCTTTTTATGAGTTTTGATAAAAGACTTGCTATATTCCTTTCTGATGAGTCTGCAAGGACAGGATCAGATGTAATCGAACTTACTCATGAACAAATTGCAAAGTATGTGGGAAGTGCAAGAGAAGTAGTATCACGTATGCTAAAATATTTTCAAGAAGAAGGAATTGTTGCATTATCCAGGGGCGGAGTTAAGATAGTTAATAAAAAGAAACTGAAGGCTTTGATTAAGTAGTGGGGCTGTTGCAAAATTGCCATTCTCAGCTGTCATCCTTCGAACTAAAGTTCTTAGCTGTCATTCTGAGAACTTTGGTTCGAAGAATCTCGTTTTTAAAGTAGATTCTTCGCAATTCAACTTCGTTGAATTTTTGCTCAGAATGACACACTTTTATAGCAATGACACACTTTTATAGCAATGTCACGCTTTGATAGCAATGACATACTTTCATAGCAAAGGCAAATTTTCTATTTTGCAACAGCCTCTCAACATAGGAGGTTTAATTGGAAAAGTTATTCAGCTAATAATCTTAATATGTTTTGTTTTGGCTGAACGCCGACAGTTGTATTAATAACTTTGCCATCTTTCATGGCAACTAAAGTTGGTATTGACATAACTTTAAAAGCCTGTGCCAGTTCTGATTCTTCATCAACATTTACCTTACCTACTTTAATAGATGAATTTTCATCTGCTATTTGATCAACAATTGGAGAAACCATTTTACATGGACCGCACCAGGATGCCCAAAAGTCTAATAATACAGGTTTATCAGATTTAATAACCTCTGTTTCAAAATTGTCCTTTGTTATATGAAGTATTTTACTCATTATATTGCTCCTTTCAATCTTTATTGATATTATTTTTTTGATAATTACCTTATTAGGGAAGCCACCTGCTTCTGTAAGCAGATAAACTTGCCTATAGGGAAGTGGAATATCCGCTTTGACTTTATTTATGTTATGAATATAATATATATTATTATAAAAGTTATTTCTGTGATGTAGTCACAATGAATATAAATAAATATATGCTTATGCCAAAAAATCTAGTAGTAAAAATTATTAAAAACTAGTTAAAAAAGTGGAAAGAAATAGCTAAATTACAATTGACGAAACTTGCCATTACTGATAGAATGATTTCGTTTAATTATGAGACTAAAATTTTATACATTATTAGAGGAGGAATGATTATGAAACCTATGAAAATAGCAGAAGGGATATATCAACTTTCTGTTAATGTGGAAGATATATTATTTGAAGGTTTATGGGAATTACCCAAAGGGGTTTCTTTAAATTCATATATAATAAGAGGTGAGAAAACAGCAATTGTTGATGGTGTTTGCGGATGGGATGGTGTTCCCGAAACTTTATATGAATTGCTGGATGAATTAAACATTGCTCCTGAATCTATTGAATATTTAATTGTAAATCATATGGAACCTGATCATTCTGGCTGGATTGAAAGCTTTAAGAAAATAAATTCAAATTTTAAAGTAGTAGGAAGTAAGAAAGCTAAAATGTTACTGGATGCATTTTATGGTCAAACAGAAAATGTTATATGCGTTGGCGAAGGGGATACTCTAGATTTAGGAAATGGTCATATTCTTAACTTTATAGATATTCCAAATGTACATTGGCCTGATACTATTGGAACTTTTGATACATTAACTGGTACCTTATTTTCTTGTGATGCTTTTGGCTCCTTTGGCAAAATAATTGATAATAAAATTTATGAAGATGAATTAAGCAAAGAAGAACAAAAAACCTATGAACAAGAAACCATTCGTTATTTTTCTAATGTATTAGCGACTTTTTCCCTGCAAGCTAAAAAGGCAACTGCAAAATGCAGTGAATTACCGGTTAAATTAGTTGCACCAGGTCACGGCTTACTATGGAGAAATCCAGAGAAAGTATTTAAGGCATATTCAGAATATTCAGACTATTCAAAAGGTCCTGCAAGAGAAGAAATTACTTTAATATGGGGTTCTATGTATGGCATGACTGGTAAAGCGGTAGAACATGCAATTAAAGTTTTACAAGGGGAAGATATTATTGTACATGTTCATGAAGTTCCAAAAGATTCATGGGGTACCGTTCTTACCTCAGTATGGACTTCAACAGGTATAATCTTGGCAATGCCAACTTATGAGTTCAAAATGTTTCCTCCTATGGCAACAGTTTTGGAAGAAATGGGTAAGAAGAAAGTCCATAAT
>CALDJN010000378.1 GCA_937901695.1 uncultured Anaerocolumna sp. | reverse complement strand
GGATTCATTTTTAGAAATGATGAATAAAAAAGCGAAAGAATTAGGAGCACTAAACAGCAATTTTACAAGCCCTCATGGTCTTGATGGGACAGGTCATTACTCTACAGCTTATGATATGGCGATATTGACCAGACACGCTCTTAACATTCCAATATTCAATGATATTGTAAAAACAAAAACAATTCAGGTTGGCAAACGATTTATGAGCAATACAAATGAAATGTTAACAGGTTATGAGGGCGCCGACGGTGTAAAAACAGGCTATACAGGAAGAGCCGGGAGATGCCTTGTTACCTCAGCTACAAGGGATGGTAGAAGATTTATTTCAGTTGCTCTATTTTGCGACAGCAGAAATCTTAGGGCACTAAGCAGTAAAAAAATACTGGACTATGCTTTTGAGAATTATTTTCCTTATAATATTATAGAAAATGGTAATTTTGGTGAGATTCCTGTTTACAAAGGTTATGAAGAGTCAGTGCCCATCATAATAAATAAGTCAGTAACAATGCCTTTAACAGAATTTGAATCTGAGAATCTTTATACAAAAGTGTCTCTTCCTGATATTATAACAGCTCCGGTAGAAAGAGGTTCAGTATTAGGTACAATGTC
The DNA here is from genome assembly GCA_937901695.1 of uncultured Anaerocolumna sp. Taxonomy (GTDB): domain Bacteria; phylum Bacillota; class Clostridia; order Lachnospirales; family Lachnospiraceae; genus Anaerocolumna. The sequence continues at coordinate 3,472 of CALDJN010000378.1, read as the reverse complement.
CGTATACCTAAACGATGAGATACTGTGCGAATCAACTCTAATCGCCGGAAAAACAATAAAACAGAAAAAAATGCTTGAGCATATGCTAGATGTTATTCAAGTTTGGCTACAGCTCATGAAGGAACCTAGAACATAGAGAAATGATGGTTATTGTTCACACCCTCTATATTCTGAGATATAGCGAGGCTCAGATGTCCCCACCTCTTCGCGTATTTTCAACCATTATGGCTATTGAAGGACGTTCTTTTGCTTTGCAAAAAACGGATCAAGCAATTTCTTCCGTTATTTTAACCGTGCAATCACAATATGGTTATCTCTCAGAAAGTCACATAGTGATTATTTGATGCAATTTAAGATATTTTAAATTTCATCTGCTTTCAAAAGAAGGCTGGAAAATTATATTGAGATTACACTTGGTTGTAGCTTGACACGACTTCCTGCGGATTGACCAGCAAGAAAAATACGTTTCACGATTTTAAGGTAGAAATCATAATAATAAATTAAAATGAATTATTTAAAATTTTAACTTGCAATATTATATGAAAAGTATTAATATAAAAAAAAGAATTATCAGCCACTCATATATGCACATTCTTTTTTTCAATAGTTGCATGAAAAATGAGAATAATAGGCTGTATAAGATTACTGGGGGAAATAATTAACATGTATGAAGGATTTAACAGAGAGAAGTTAAAACAGCGCAAACAAGATATCGAAAATAAATATAATAACTATAAACTGCAAAACTTAAAGCTTGACATGTCCAGGGGTAAGCCATCTTGGGATCAGCTTAATCTGTCTAACGGTATATATGAAAATGTTGATGATTTTATATCCGATGGAGGGGTTGATAGTAGAAACTATGGTATTCTGGATGGGTTATTGGAAATGAGAAAGCTTTTTGCCCAGATTATTGGTGTTTCACCTGATGAAGTTATCGCCGGTGACAGCTCCAGCCTGAATATGATGTATGATGCCATTTCCAGGGCTTTTAATCATGGGATAATGGGTAATGAACCATGGTGTAAGCTTGATAAAGTGAAATTTCTATGCCCAAGTCCAGGGTATGACAGGCATTTTGCTATATGTGAGTTATTTAAAATTGAAATGATAACTATACCCATGGACAATAATGGACCTGATATGGATATGGTTGAAGCTATAGTGGGTGAGGATGATTCTGTTAAAGGTATATGGTGTAACCCTATGTATAGCAATCCAACCGGTATTATATATTCAGATGAGGTTATAGAGCGCTTAGCGGTTATGAAAACAAAAGCAAAGGATTTTCGTATATTCTGGGATAATGCATATGCACTGCATCATTTATATGAGGAAAATACTCAATTAAATATATTGAATGAGTGCAAAAAAGCCGGCAATGAGGATAGGGTTTTTATGTTTTATTCAACCGCAAAAATTTCATTTGCCGGAGCAGGCGTTGCTGCGATAGCAGCTAGTAAAGGAAACATTGAGAATATAAAAAAGCTTATTTCCATACAGACAATAGGACCAAATAAAATAAATCAGCTGCTTCATGTGCGTTTTTTCAAGGATTTGGAAGGTGTCAAAGCCCATATGAAAAAGCATGCAGAAATTTTAAGACCGAAGTTTGAAGCCGTATTATATATTCTAGATAAAAACCTTGGAAATCTTAATATAGCAAAATGGACGAACCCAAAGGGTGGATATTTCATAAGCTTTGATACGCCAAAGGGATGTGCAAAAGAAGTGGTGGCTAAAGCTAAGGAGGCAGGGGTTTCATTTACGAATGCCGGTGCAACTTACCCGTATGGGATTGATCCGGATGATAAAAACATTCGTATTGCTCCGTCATACCCACAAATTGAAGAGCTTAAAAAGGCAATGGAGATATTCTGTATATGTGTTGAATTAGTAGTGTTGCAAAAATTATTATGATTACCCTGAAAGCCACGAAGTGACTTCTAATGATTATCGAATCGTCTTTAATAACGACTAAAGTTACTTCATGACTTTCTGGGAGATAATCAGATAACAACAATAAAAAACTCACATCGTTAAAAATAGTAAATTATATCTGGATTTTTAGAGAGAAAGAATATATAATAGATATGTCATGCAACAGATTTGAACATTATGTAAGAACTTCATGTCGTCTTAACAATGACAACATAAACTTGGAGGAAAAAAATCTTGCAAAAAAATTCCTATGGTAATTCTTTAGATACAAGGTATGCAAGCAAAGAAATGCAACTTCTTTTTTCATCTGACACAAAATTCAAAACTTAGCGAAAGCTATTAATCTTAACGTGTAGTAATATAACATTTAATTCACTTCGTTGAATAAGACTTAAGTACTAATGATAAAATTTTTAAACAGAACTCTTGAATATTATTATTCAACCTGATATGATGTAAGAACATAATTACAACATTATGTTTTAAATATGTGATGCAAATGGGGGTAAGAGACGTGGGCGCAATAAATAAGTACAGTACTGTGCCATTATATTGTCAACTTAGAAACATAATTCTTAAAAAAATAGAATCTGGTTTTTTTGCAGAGGATTCCAAGATTCCTTCAGAGCAGGATTTGTGTGAAAAATATGGTATCAGCCGTCCTACAGTCAGACAAGCAATTAATGAGCTGACAAATAATGGGCAGTTATATAAGCTAAAGGGTAAGGGAACCTTTGTTACAAAAAGAAAATCCAATATAAACATTAAGGATTATAATGGCTTTACAGATTCAATTCTTGATAGCCTTGAACCTGAAAAAAAGAATATAACATCTATTACCACTGTTACTACAGATGAAATAGGAAAACTGAAGGATATATTTAATATAAAAGCAGAAAAACATGAATTCGCTTCCATTACATATGTAAATACTCGAAATGAAGAGGCTTTTTCAATCAATACATCATATATCCCACTAAATCTTTTTCCGGATTTAATTGATGACATTAATAATAAAAAGCCATCATTTGAAATACTTCGAGGGAAATATCCTTTGGTGCCATGTAGCTCAAAAAGCTCTCTTGAGGTTATTTATACAGATCAATCAGATGCCGGACTGTTGCAGTTGCAACCCGGACAAGCCCTTATAGAGGTAAATAATGTACTTTTCTCAAAAAGCGGTCAGCCTGTTGAATATATTGTCTCGAAATACAGAGCAGATAAGTGCAAGCTGATGTTTGAAAATTATAAAAAATAGTAATGGTTAAGATGCTGAAATGATAGGAAAATAAAAACACTAAAAAATAATAAAGGCAAAATTTTGAAATGATAGTAGTTTAAAATGCCGAAATGATAGCAGATTAATATATTGAAATGATATTAATGGTTAAAATACTGGAAAATTTGTATAACCAGAAATTTAAGAAAAGCATAGAGAAAAGCGTTGAGAAAAGCGTTGAGAAAACTTGGAATATATACATACATACATACATACATACATACATACATACATACATACATACATACATAC
>CALDJN010000377.1 GCA_937901695.1 uncultured Anaerocolumna sp. | reverse complement strand
TCCTATTCAGATACGATGAAACTGTCACAAGTCATCGTTCCTTTTGATATGACAGCTCCTATTCAGATACAATGAAACTGTCACAAGTCATGGTTCCCTTTGATATGACAAATCCTGCTCCGCCAGATACATAAGTATCATCTTCTGCTTCCAGAATTATCTGGTCATTAATTTTAAATGTCAGTTTATTGCCTTTTACCTGGAAAGTTAGTTTATAACCTTTATCTTCTACGTATGCATAAGGAACTTGTCCCAATATGGTTCGTTTTCCATCCTTTTGCACGTATAAGATTGCAGTTTGATACCCACTTAGAATTGCACCGTAATACCTTCTATGCCCTCTGCTTCTAAGTACCAGACCCCCGGATTGGTGAAGGCTATAGTAAAGAGTACTGGTTACACTATAATCCTTCCATTCTCTGCTTCCTATGGTTACTAATCCGTCTTCTTCTACATTGGATACACAATAGGTTCGTTTAAAATCAGCTGCAAACTGTACGGCGGAACTTGCAAAGCCTGCTAACCATAAGGGGTTGGTATTCCAGATAGAAGTCATAAGCATACCTTTTTGAGCAAATTTAGCAGGTGCGCCTTTCCAGTCTATGCTGTAAATTACTACACTGCCATCAAATCTGGTTTTACTGGATACTTCATAACCTAATTTAAAGATAGACATACCTTGAGTGTCAGGCACCTCCCAAGTAATTACAGCTTCTTTACCAATAGAGTAAAATGGTCCATAAATTACCTGTTCTTTATCCTCTATGTCATAATATAGAATATATGGCCGTATATTTACCTTTTTACCATCCAGAACACTTAATTTGGTAACTACCTTTTGTGAAGAATATAAAGTTGGGGAAGCAACAGTGGAGAAATTTCTTGCCAATTTAGTAAAATCAATAAAGGTTTGTGTTGAAACATTAGCAGTTACACCATCCGCTAACTGTTTACACTGAATCAATAAACCATTATTATCAGAAACCTGGTTGTAGTTTGACAAAGAAAACTCTGCCTGTGCTCCGTGCTTATACTCACAGGGATGGAAGCCTTGTAAGGAACCAGGGAATTCAAAGGTATATCTTTCATCGGATACTTCTACTTCTTCACCTGCAAGTTTCCCAGCAGTTTCTATAATTCTTTTACTTTCAATAACAGCATCTGTAACTACAGAACCTCCATCTGAAGTAACTACATACATTAAATCAGCTACCGGGGTTCTAAAATCTGCTCCTCCATTGATTCCATCAAGTCCTAATCGTATACCATTAAATGCACCAACATTACCTGCATTGCAATCCGTATCCCAAGCTGCGGAGGCTGCTATGCTGATAGACTTTTGAAAATCATCTCCTCCTAAAATAATGGAGGCGATTACCATGGCATGATTGGGAATCATATGACAACAGCCTGGGAATACATCATAGCCATACTTTGGTTCTAGATAAGCTCTGACTTTTCTCCAGTCACTTTCTTTCTCACAAATATCTCGAACATCCCTAATTATTTTAATTAATTTTCTATCCTTAACATAGCTGATTGCTCTGTCCAGTAATTTATTAATATCTTTTTCCTCAAATGCCATTGCTTCCAGTGCTGCCAAATGGCATGCTGCCTCAACTGCAATACCATCATGACTAACGCTTGCTGCCTTTCTTACTAACTCCACTGCAAGGTCAGGATTATTCGGACATGCCATTGCTATAGCATCAATAAATATCTGGGCTCCGATTTGTTCTGCCAAGGTTCTGCCATTAGTTTCAATAGAACCGCTCATAGGAGCTTCCATACCATTCTTTAAGTTTAAATAAGCGGTATGCTCCGTAGATCTGCCTAAGCCACCCCACCAAAGTATGGTTTTATTTTCAATAATATAGTTTAACCAGGTATCTCCAAAAGCTTTTGCAGGTATATTTTTATCATATCCATTATCTTCAATGGCTCTGAAGAAACCAAAAGTTCCTGAAATATCATCATCAGCAACAATAAGAGGTACCCCTACTTTATCGTGTATATAATATTTAATTTCATCAAAGGTATCTTGAATCTTTTCATAGCTCCAGCCTTCTACCGGACGTCCTAAGTAAACCCCAATGAGTTTACCCAGAACTCCACTGTATATTTGATTTTCATATTGTTTTATACTCATAGTTTTCTCAACTCCTCAGATTTCTTATTTCAAATTCATCTGCCAGAATAGCACCTGAATCTACTACAAAACCTGCTCCACCACATCTATAAGCTAAGTCTGTACCTTTTACAGCCATTTTCCCATCCACCAATAAAGTTAAAAATTCCTTCTTTAATTGAAATTCCAGCTCATAAGTTTTATCAATGGAGAAATCAATAGGTGCACTTGCAACTTCTACTCTCTGATTATCCTGCTGTCTATATATAATGGCTTTACCTTTTGATAATACCGCTCCGTAATATCTTCTATGTCCCTTGGCACGGGCAACTAACCCTGCTGCATCTTGTTGTGAAAATGTTATAGTAGATTTTACAGAATAATCATCCCAGTCTAAGGTTCCTGTTGTTACTACACCATTCTCTGTGGCATGTGATATGGAAAATGTAGTAGTATAGTCCGGGTTAAAATGATCTGCTGAAGAAACGAAGGTTTTTAACCAAGCCGTAGTGGTAGTCCAGGGTGTTAGTGCCGGTGACATTTCCATGGATTTTCCCATATGATATAATTTAGGAGCATTGGACCAGTCTAATGTCTTTAACACAATATATCCGTCCATACGGAAAATGCTCTTAAGGGTCAGACCCAAACAATAGACTGCATGACCTTCAACGTCAGGCACCTGCCATTGTAGCGTATTAGACCCCTTTTTCAACTCATAAGAATGGCTGTACATTGTCTGCAATTCATCATTTTCATCAAAATATTCAATGAAGAAAGTAAACACAGGATTTACCTCATATGGTGCCTGAATATTTGCTGTTACCATTTGACCGCTATATAAAGTGGGGGAACATAATACGTCAAAGTAACTGGTGCCCTCTTTTCCCTTAGGCTTTAAGTCTACGAAAGTATCAATGGATGCCGATGCATGAACCCCTGCCCCAAGACCTGTATAGGAAATCTTACAGCCTGCTTCCTTTAAGGTGTTATATGCATTTTCAATACCACTTAATACTTGTTCTTCTGTATTCTTATCATAGGGGATAATACCTTGAACAGAGCCTGGGTATTCAAAGGCAAGACGTTCCTTTGGTATATCGATTGTCTCATTTTCCAGCTTGGCTGCTGCTGTCAGGATTTTTCTTGTTTCCAATACAGCATCTGATATACAAGAACCACCATCACTGGAAACAACATATAGTCTATCTGCTACTGCTTTCCTTAAATCAGTACCTTTTTTGAAACCTTCCAGGCCAAGCCGGATTCCATTCAAACAGCCTACATTACCTGAATTACAATCCGTATCCCAGCCTGCACTACAGGCAATCATACAAGCTTTGTTAAAATCATCCCCACCCATAATAAGCGCCATTAAGACAGTAAGGTGGTTGGTAACCATTGGGCAGTTTCCAGGATATTTTTCATAGCCATGATTGTCTGCAATCCAGTCTCTGACTTTATGCCAGTCATTTGTTTTGGCACATTGCTTTCTTAAACTTGCTACCAAGTCTTTAAAATTCTCATTATCTACATATGGAAGTCCTGCATCTAAAAGCTTATTAATATCTTTTTCCTCAAAGGCTAAGGATTCCATTACAGCAAGATAAACTGCTGCATCAATGGCAATTCCGTCGTGGCTTACACTGGCAGCGGCTCTTGCCATCTCTGCCGTACGTTTTGGGTTCATTGGATTAACCAGTGCCCAAGTATCTATAAATATTTCGGAACCTATTTGTTCTGCCATACTTTGTCCGTTTAATTCAAGGGAACCACTCTTTGGTGCTTTTATTCCATTTTTCAAACGTAAATATGCGGTATGTTCTGTACTTCTTGAGAGACCGCCCCACCAGAGAATTGTTTGATTTTCTATAATATAATTTAACCAGGTATCACCAATTGCTTCAGCCGATAAATTTGAATCATATCCATTATCTTCAAGGCTTCTAAAGAAAGCAAAGGTTCCTGAAATATCGTCATCCGGTACAATAAGGGGTGCTCCCGTTTTGTGATTTTTATAGTAATATATTTCATCAAAGTTTTTCTTTATCTTTTCATAACTCCAGCCTTCCACCGGGCGTCCCAGATAAACTCCGATTATTTTACCTAAAACACCTGCATATATGTCGTTTTGATATTTTTTAATACTCATTAGTTCATCTCCTTTTGGATAATTGTTACAGTTCAGCCCGTGGGATACCACAGACAGAACTGTAATAAAGAATCAAATTCTGCTCTATATGAATTATCCTTTTACTGCTCCGCTTACCATTCCATCTACAAAATACTTTTGTGTAAATAAGAAGAATATTACGATAGGTCCAATTAATATAATGGCAGAAGCCATAAGAATGGACATATTAGAACCATAACTTCCGTTCATGGATAAAAATCCTAAGGTGGCAGTAAAGTTCTTCTCTCCTTGTAAGAAAGTAGAGGATATTAAATATTCGTTCCAAGATTGTAAACCAACCAAAACACTAACCGTTATTATTCCAGGTGATACTACTGGTCTCATAACATGCCAAATTACTTGAGCGGTGTCAGCACCATCAATTCTTGCTGCCTCTTCTAATTCCTTAGGTACCGCTAAGAAGAAGGTTCGCATTAGAAATACTGCAAGTGGCATGCTGGTTGCTGCTAAAATCAAACTAGTTGCGGGAATATTTCCAATTAAATTTAATTTTGCAAATGTATAATACAAAGGAAACAAGAACAGCTGAATAGGTACCGTCATTGCAACCATAAAATACATTAAAATAGCACTGCTGCCTTTAATACGTTTACCTGCCAAAACATAACCTGCTAAAGTGGAACAAAATAATACTATAAGAATAGTTATTCCGGATAATTTAATGCTATTAATAAATCCTCTTGCAAACTTTCCTGTTGTCCATGCCTGAATGTAATTCTCCAAATGAATTACAACTGGTAAAGACAAAGGATTTCTTACGATTTCTGAATTTTCCTTAAAGCTATTTGTTAAAACCAATGCAATAGGAAAGAGGCATATAAACACTAATAAAAGCAACACTATATGGGTAATTAAGTTCACTATAAATTTTTTCTTTTTTTTCGTCATTGCCATACTATACCTAACCTCAATTCTGGCGCTT
>CALDJN010000376.1 GCA_937901695.1 uncultured Anaerocolumna sp. | reverse complement strand
TTCTAGTTTTTCTGTACCCAAAAAGGAACGTTCCCCGGACATTTCCGTATCGAACGTTCCATTATTCATTAATGCAGCTATTTCATAACTTGGAGGATTTATTGGTAGCTGAAATCCACTATTATCATTATCTTGTTTTAACCAAAATTCCATGTCATTCACCACCTTATGCCATATTATAAGCTGCCTTCTCTAGTTTTTTATAAAGTTTATCAACTATTTTATCTATATCACTTTCGCTTCTAACTTCAATTTTATCCGCCAACTTTTGAATTATTATATTACCAGTGTTTTTATTCCCTCTCGCTTTACTACCCGTCACAATTTCTTCATCCTCATGCAGGAGCGCCGGGAAATTATCATGTGGAACTCTGGTAAGCCCTACAGCATAACCTTTGTAATTTCCACCAAAAAGATTAGGTATATTCATTACACTGCCATATCTTTTCTTTATATACCTTATAGCACTGGCAGCATTTGCAATTGGGTTCATTATATCCCCTAATCCAGGAAACATATTCTCTGTAAATGTAGATCTAAGCATTTGTAAAAGTCCTGTAGCATGTTCTCCTCCAACACTTATTCCATTGTAAGCAAACGGATTGCCTCCTGACTCTCTTCTCACTAACTGCAGTAAGCCAGGAAGCCAGCTCATAGGAGTTCCTGTTATTCCAAGCGCAGCCGTAAGCCATCCAGATACATTGCCACTCATACCGCCGGCCATTGAGCTAATATCTCCAATCCAGTTTTTTATGAATTTTTGAATATCTACAGAAGATATACCTTTTATAACTCCAGCAGGAATAAATTTAGATAATTCATACATAACTCTACTCGGTGAATTTATTCCAAACCCGGTTCTAAATGCTGTTATTACTTTATTAGTCAATTCTTTTACTATACCAGTTAAATTACCTACATTGGATTGTATACCAGATCCAATTTCCTGTACTACCTGCTGCCCCATTGTTGGGCATTGCTGTATAAGTCCAGTAACAACTGACTTAGTACTACTTGCCATATTGTTCGTAGGTGTTGTTGCATACCTTATATTATTTTGTATGCCTGATCCAAGATTCTTCACCATATCAACACCGTAAGTGTCTGCATCAGCTAGTGGGCCTTTATCAGGTTTACTAAAATGTATAAGCTTCTTTATTTCATTGGCCATCACTGTAGTAGCATTAGTCACTACAGTAGTATTATCCTTTATCCCTTTGGCCAGACTACCTGGTATATCCTGCCCCCATTGTACTGCCTGCTTTTTATTTACTGGTTGCTGCATCATTCTAAGAGATTCTCTATTGCTGTTTATTCTACTACCAGACGGGAGATCAACTATTTCTGGTCCAAACTCATTCAACCACGTTGGTCCGCCTTCCCAGTACGTTGTACCAAGAGCATTTTTGCCCGTTTTACCAGTTATTTTATCTCCTATGCTTTTAAGTATGTTTATAGTACCCTTTATTGGATGTGCAAAGAATTCTTTTAATTCTCCCCACCATTTCTTTATTTCATCTATTACAGCTTTTGTTTTATCACGTATACCTCCCCAATTATGCTTCCATGCTTCATAGAGAAGTACACAAGCCCCTATTATTGCTCCTATAATCAATACTATAGGATTCGCTGCAATAAATGCAAACAACGGCCTAATAATACCCATAATTCCAGAGGCTACGGTCCTTATTACACTAAGAAGCTTACTTTTTAATAGACTGCCCAATGTTCCAACCCAAAGTCTGACTGTACCAATTACAGAATTAAAGCCACTAGGTATTAATTTCACAAAACTTAAAATGTTTTTTCCGGCACCTGCTGCAAGAGACCCTACAGTTCTAAATGCACCTCCCACATTTCTACCGAATGCCTTACCTAAGTTACCTACTGTACCAAATGCACTTTTTAAAGGACTAAATGCCAGATTTAAGGTCTTGGGCAATTCTTTCATTACTCCAAGATTTTTAAACTCTTTAAATGAATCTTTTAGAGGTTTAACTATACTGACTCCTTTTAACGTGCCCTTTAATGTTCCAAAAGCCGTACTTACATTTTTAGGTATACCTTTCATTAAGCTTCCAAAATTTTTTACAGCATTTCCTCCATCTTTAAACGTGGATACGATATTCTTGCCTGTAATACTAAATAATCCTGGTATCCATTTAGCTGTATCTTTTATTACACCAAATCCTTCTTTTAAACCTGTAAAAGGTAATTTTAATACCCCTTTTAGTCCTCCACCACCATTTTTAACCATGGTTTTCAAAGCATTATCAAGTGTAGGAAATTCCTTTATTATTGATTTAACATCTTTGAAGCTATCAAATACACCTTTAAACATGGAACCGCCTATTTTCGCAGCTCCAATGCCCAAAAACAGGTCTGTAAATATTTTAGGATGTTCTGCTATCAAACTAAATACCGGTTTTAATGCAGTACCTATAGTTCCTATGGCTTTCCCGAACTCTTTTGCTACTTCCCATCCTGCTTTTATATCTTTTATAAATTGATTAAATTTATCTTCATAATCTTTTACCGTTTGAGGATTTGAAAGTCCTTTTAAAAAGCCCTGAAATTTATTCCCACCGGCAGCAACTAAATTTTTAACATCTTCAGTAAGTTTTTTAAATCCATTTGAAGTATATAATTTATCCATAAGTGGTTGAATTGCTTGAAGCTGTTTTTTAAATACATCATATGGTCCACCAGATACAATTCCTCCACCTTTATTAATTCCGGCAAGTGATCTACCGAATGAAAGTCCTGTATCAGCAATATTACTCATCAATCCTCCAGCTGTATTAGCTTTTGCATCCATCAGCCCATTCCAGTGGTTAGCTTTAATTATTTTTAAGACAGCATTTAGTGCTTCGTCAGGCGTATTGGTAAGACTTCCCTGTTTATCAAACTTCATTCCTTGTGCTTCCCACATTTGCTTATTTATGCCGAGTTCTCTTCCACGCATCACAGCTTCACCCATATCACCACTTTTCAATGTGGATGCAAACTCTATTGCCTGTTCAAGAGGTCTATTTTTCACCGCTGCCAAATTTCCTAAAGGCATAAGGAATTTTTTATAATCAAGTTGCGAGGTAGCCAAATTTGACACTCCTGCTACTACATCATCAGCTCTAAATGGTGTTTTTAAAGCTGTTTGATAGCTCC
>CALDJN010000375.1 GCA_937901695.1 uncultured Anaerocolumna sp. | reverse complement strand
TGTCATTCTGAACCACAGGTGAAGAATCCCACATCAACGCCTGTCATTCTGAACCGCAGGTGAAGAATCCCACATCAACGCCTGTCATTCTGAACCGCAGGTGAAGAATCTCCTATCGACGTCTGGGATTCTTCGCCTATGGCTCAGAATGACAACCCCCCTGACGGCTTCAGTAATATTTTCCACATCCTGGAATGTTTTCCTACAAAAATACCTTCATAGTCACTTTGGTACCTACTCCAACTTTAGTCTCTATCTGCATTTCATCGGAATATTTCTTCATATTTGGTAATCCCATACCGGCTCCAAATCCTAGAGAGCGAATGTTATCCGGGGCTGTGGAGTATCCAGCCTGCATGGCTTTATCTATATCTGCAATTCCTGGTCCTTTATCCTCTAATACCATATCAATCTCAGTTGGAGATATGGTAACATCTATCTTTCCACCATTTGCATGAATCACCAGATTAATTTCTCCTTCATACATGGCAATTGCAACCTTGCGTACAACCTCAGGTTTTACGCCCATTTTCTTTAATTTACTTTTCACGTCGCTTGAAGCTTCTCCTGCCCTTGTAAAATCATCAGCAGAAACTTGATAAGTTAATACGATTTTATCATTCAACGGTATGTCGCACCTCCACGTAAGCCTTTTTCATATAGAAGTCCACAAGCAGAAAACATCCTATGACCAGTGGATAATAAGACAATACCCCTTTCCTGTGCCAAGGCTATCATACCTTCATCTGGTACTTTCCCGCGAACAAACACAATACATACGATATCCATCATTTCTGCGGTACGGATAGCCTGCATATTACATAGACCAGTTAATAAAACTGACTGATCTTTATTATATGCCAGAACATCACTCATCATATCCGAGCCGCAGGCAGTATGAACTTCCTTTTCCAGGTACTCTTCACCACATATAAGACGTGCTCCTAATGTAGTTTTTACATCATTTACAGTCATGGAATGGATTCCCTCCTCATTATACAATGGTCACAAAACTAGTGCTCCAATTATCTGAACTTAGTATAACATTGCTATTTTTAATTTTCAACTACTACTCTTCCTTTTCATTTTTTGATATTATTTCTCATTTAAATATATATAAATATAAATTTTTGTTTATTTTCTAAAATATTGTGGATTTTTTATCAATATCATGCTATACTTAGCTCGGCTAGAATTTACATTACAGACTTAGTAGTGAATTGAAGGAGGTTGAAAGATGGGTTCCAAGAAAAAAACTGTCCCTTTTGCAGGAACGAAAGAACAAGAAGCGGAACTTCTCAAAGTCATTAAAGAGCATAAAAATGACAAAGGTGCATTAATGCCAATATTACAGGCCGCGCAAAATATATATGGTTACCTTCCAATTGAAGTACAAACCATTGTTTCCAATGAGATGGATATACCGTTAGAGAAAATCTATGGCGTTGTTACTTTTTACTCTCAATTTTCATTAAATCCAAAAGGCAAATATAAAATCTCTGTATGCTTAGGAACTGCTTGTTATGTAAAGGGTTCAGGAGATATCTATTCTAAATTAATGGAATTATTAAAAATCGAAGGTGGAGAATGTACACCTGACGGTAAATTTTCATTAGATGCATGCCGCTGTATCGGTGCCTGTGGTTTAGCTCCTGTAGTTACTGTAAATGATGATGTGTACGGAAGATTAACTGTTGATGATATTGAAGGTATTTTAGCAAAATATGAATAGGAGCTACATACCATATTATGATGACAGAAATTTCTCTTAATGTATTAGATGTTGCCCAGAATTCCATTCGAGCAGGCGCTTCTCGTATAATAATAGATATTCAGGTAAGTCATAAAGAGGATCGTTTAAAAGTTATAATATCAGATAATGGTTGCGGAATGACTGACAGCCAATTGGCACATGTAGATGACCCCTTTTACTCTACAAGGACTACCAGAACAATCGGTCTTGGTATACCCTTTTTTAAAAATGGAGCAGAAATGACAGGTGGAACATTCTCCATTAAATCAGAAGCTGGAAAAGGTACGGAAGTTACTGCAGTCTTTGTGTTATCTCATATTGATAGAATGCCCCTTGGTGATATTACCAGTACAATGCTTTCACTGATTACCTGTAACGAAAACATTGATTTTGTCTATACTTACGGTGTTGATAATCGAAGCTTTACCCTGGATACCAGAGAATTTCGAAAAATATTAGGGGATATTTCTTATCAGGAACCGGATGTATATAACTATATCAAAGAGTATTTACAAGAGCATAAGGATGACCTTGACCAAGGAAAATACATTTGACATGGTAAGTGATTATTAAAATTTAAAGATTGATCTTACTATAAAAAATCTAACCCTACTATTTTACTTGGGATTGTCAAAGATTTAACATTTCGTAATCTTATTTTTTAAGGAGGAAGAAGATATATGAAGACTCTGGAAGAGTTAAAAGCTATCAGAGAGAAAATGCAAGGCCAAATTGGTTTAAGATCAGAAGATTCTGATAAGACCAGAGTGGTTGTTGGCATGGCTACCTGCGGTATTGCAAGTGGTGCCAGACCGGTATTAACTGCACTTTCTGATGCTGTTCAATCAAAACATTTATCAAATGTTACAGTTACTCAAACCGGTTGTATCGGTTTGTGTCAATATGAACCTATTGTAGAGGTAATGGAACCTGGAAAAGATAAAGTAACTTATGTAAAAATGACTCCTGAAAAGGCATTAGAAGTTGTTGAACAACATTTAATCCGTGGTCAGATAGTAGGTAAATACACCATAAGTTCCGAAGGGAGGCTTTAATTCATGTATCGTTCACACATTTTAGTTTGTGGTGGTACCGGCTGTACTTCCTCCGGAAGCGTAAAGATTATGGAAGTTCTGCAAAAAGAAATTGACAAACAAGGATTAACGAAAGAGGTTTGCGTAGTACAAACTGGTTGCCATGGTTTATGTGCATTAGGTCCAATTATGGTTGTATATCCTGAAGCAACTTTTTATTCTATGGTTAAAGTTGAGGATATTCCGGAAATTGTTTCTGAGCACTTATTAAAGGGAAGAGTGGTAACACGCCTTGTATATAATGAGACTGTAACTGACGAAGGTATTAAGTCTCTTAATGAAACAGATTTTTATAAAAAGCAGCATAGAATTGCACTTCGTAACTGTGGTGTCATTAACCCGGAAAATATTGAAGAATACATTGGAACTGGCGGTTATGAAGCTTTAGGTAAAGTATTAACCGAATATACTCCGGATCAGGTAATTCAGACTCTATTAGACAGCGGACTTCGTGGCCGTGGAGGCGGTGGTTTCCCAACTGGCTTAAAGTGGAAACTTGCAAAAGGAAACGATGCAGATCAGAAATATGTATGCTGTAATGCCGATGAAGGTGACCCAGGTGCATTCATGGATCGTTCCGTACTAGAGGGAGATCCTCATGTTGTTTTAGAAGCAATGGCAATAGCTGGTTATGCTATCGGTGCTTCCCAAGGATATATTTACGTACGTGCTGAATATCCAATTGCAGTACAGCGTCTGCAAATAGCCATTAATCAGGCACATGAATATGGACTATTAGGAAATGATATCTTTGGAAGCGGATTTAATTTTGATATTGGATTAAGACTTGGTGCTGGTGCTTTCGTATGTGGTGAAGAAACAGCCCTTATGACCTCTATTGAAGGAAATCGTGGTGAGCCACGTCCTCGTCCTCCATTTCCTGCACAAAAAGGTCTCTTTGGAAAACCAACTATCCTTAATAACGTAGAAACTTATGCAAATATTCCTCAGATTATCTTAAATGGACCAGAATGGTTTGCTTCCATGGGTACTGAGAAATCCAAAGGAACAAAAGTATTTGCTCTTGGTGGTAAGATTAATAATACTGGTCTTGTTGAAATTCCAATGGGCACTACCCTTCGTGAAATAGTTGAAGATATTGGCGGCGGAATTCCCAATGGCAAGAAATTTAAAGCAGCTCAGACTGGTGGCCCATCAGGTGGTTGTATTCCAGCAGAGCATTTTGATATTCCTATTGATTATGATAACTTAATTAGTATTGGTTCCATGATGGGTTCCGGCGGACTTATTGTAATGGATGAAGACAACTGTATGGTTGATATTGCTAAGTTCTTCTTAGAGTTTACCGTTGATGAATCCTGTGGTAAATGTACTCCATGTAGAATCGGAACTAAGCGTTTATATGAGATTCTTGATAAAATAACAAAAGGTCAAGGCACCTTAGAAGACCTTGATAAGATGGAAGAACTTTGTTATCACATAAAAGAAAATTCCCTTTGCGGATTAGGTCAAACAGCACCAAACCCTGTATTATCTACTCTTCGTTATTTTAGAGATGAATATGTAGCTCATGTAGTAGACAAGAAATGTCCGGCAGGAGTTTGCAAAGCGCTATTATCCTATGTCATTGATGCAGATAAATGTAAAGGTTGTACTTTATGCGCAAGAGTTTGTCCAAATGGAGCAATTGAAGGAACTGTAAAAGAAGTCCATATGATTCATCAAGATAAATGTGTGAAATGTGGTGCTTGTATGGAAAAATGCCGTTTTGGAGCTATTTCCAAGAAGTAACTTGAATCTAGGACTTTTAGGGAACTTGCAGCATTAAGATTGTCAAATAGAAAAGAGGTATATATGGAAACGGTAAATATTAAAATAAACGGCATAGATGTAGCTGCTCCAAAGGGTTCCACTATACTGGAAGCAGCCAGATATGCTCATATAGATATTCCTACTCTTTGTTTCTTAAAAGAGATTAATGAAATCGGTGCATGCCGTATCTGTGTTGTAGAAGTAAAAGGTGCAAGAAGTCTTGTGGCATCTTGCGTATACCCAATTAATGAGGGTATGGAAGTCTGGACTAACACTCCTAAAGTATTAAATTCCAGAAAGAAAACCTTGGAATTAATCCTATCCAATCACGATAGAAAATGTCTATCCTGCGTTAGAAGTGGAGATTGTGAATTACAGAAGCTTTGTAAAGACCTTAAGGTTGAAGATGAAGGATATTATGATGGAGAAAGAAACCACTACGAGATAGATACTTCTGCTGCACATATGTATCGTGATAACAACAAGTGCATCCTATGTAGACGATGTTCTGCAGTTTGCGAGAAAACTCAGGCTGTTGGTGTAATTGGCCCTAATGAACGTGGATTCAAAACCACTATTTCATCTGCTTTTGAAATGGGTCTTGGAGATACCAGCTGTGTTTCCTGCGGACAATGTATTGCAGTATGTCCTACTGGTGCATTATCAGAAAAGGATAATACGGAAGAAGTATTCCAAGCTATTGCAGATCCAGCTAAATATGTAGTTGTTCAAACTGCTCCTTCTGTAAGAGCCGGACTTGGAGAAGCATTTGGTCTTCCTATTGGAACCAATGTAGAAGGAAAAATGGTTGCAGCCTTACGTCGTCTGGGATTTGATAAAGTATTTGATACAGACCTTGGAGCTGACCTTACTATTATGGAAGAAGCTCATGAATTCCTGGATAGAGTTCAGAACGGTGGAACCCTTCCACTTATTACTTCCTGCTCTCCAGGATGGATTAAGTATTGTGAACATTATTTCCCTGACATGACAGAAAACCTATCTAGCTGTAAATCACCTATGCAAATGTTTGGTGCTACTATTAAGACTTATTATGCTGAGAAAATGGGTATTGCTCCAAAAGATATTTTTGTAGTTGCAATTATGCCATGTACAGCTAAAAAGTTTGAAATCGGACGTCCTGACCAAAGTGCTGCAGGCGTTCCCGATGTAGATGTATCCCTAACTGTTCGTGAATTAGGCAGAATGATTGAAAGAGTAGGTATTGACTTTAAATCTCTCCCAGATGAAGAATTTGACTCTCCTCTTGGTATTTCAACCGGTGCTGCCGTAATATTTGGTGCTACTGGTGGTGTTATGGAGGCAGCTCTTAGAACTGCCGTTGAAACCTTAACCGGCGAAGAATTAGAGACTGTAGACTTTACTGAAGTTAGAGGAACCGAAGACATAAAAGAAGCTACCTACCATGTATCCGGAATGGATATAAAAGTTGCTGTAGTGTCTGGATTAAAGAATGCTAAAAAATTATTAACCAAAGTTAAAAATGGGGAAGCTGATTATCACTTTATTGAAATCATGGGTTGCCCAGGCGGCTGTGTAAATGGTGGTGGTATGCCTCAGGTTCCTGCAAGCATTAGAAACTTTACAGATATTAGAGCACTTCGTGCAAAAGTGTTATATGATTTGGATTCCAATATGCCAATCAGAAAATCCCATGAGAATCCTGCTGTCAAAGAATTATACGATACTTATTTTGGTAAACCAGGCAGCCATAAGGCTCATGAAATATTACACACAAGTTATGTAAAGAGAAGTGTAAATTAATTATATTTATTTTATCTAGCATAAATTTATTATGTTTATTTTGTCTAACATAAATTAATTCTGTTTATTTATACTAGATAAAATAAGTTTCTAATAATAATGGGCTGTTGCAAAACTATCATTGCTATAAAAGCATGTCATTCTGAG
Organism: uncultured Anaerocolumna sp.; assembly: GCA_937901695.1. GTDB lineage: Bacteria > Bacillota > Clostridia > Lachnospirales > Lachnospiraceae > Anaerocolumna. The sequence continues at coordinate 1,835 of CALDJN010000375.1, read as the reverse complement.
CAAAAATTCAACGAAGTTGAATTCGCGAAGAATCTCACTTTAAAATGGGATTCTTCGAGCATAATTCAGCAAGCTGAATTTGCTCTCAGAATGACAGTTTTGCGACAGCCCATTATTTTGATATTACAGTTCATATAGTCAAAGCGGAGGACTTTCCTGAAGAGGTTGAAACTTCTAGTTTGTATATCAAAACTCCTGATTCATATATTAAAACTTCTGATTCGTATATTAAAATTACTGTTGCGAATTTGGATTACTCCATCAGTAACTTCACCTACATCGTTTTTGATATAAAAATGGGCAAATAAGATTTACCTCTTATCCACCCATTTTGTTCATATCTATGTCAAGCAGCCGAATAAAACTTGTATATTTCCTAAAAAAATATATATGGTATAAGAGCTTCGGTTGCGAATTTTTTAGATATGTAGTACTCTTATTCCCATATACTTTATATAATATCATATTCAAAAGAAGCAGAATGGTTACTACCAACATTTTTAGAGAAATAAAAAAAGTCCGTGAAAACTATCTAGATGATGTATATACATCACTAGAATAATAATAACAGACTTTTTTAGTGAACCGTAGCGAATCTTTCGTATTATCTAAGTAACGTCATTGGATTCATGGTCTCTTCGTCTTTTAATACTTGAAAATATAGATTACTACCCTCTACAGAGTAATATTTAGTAGGAGCTGCAACTTTTCCTAGTACTGCACCTTCTTTAATAGTATCTCCTACTTTCACTGTAACATTTTCTAATTGCCCATATACTAAACTGTAACCATTTCCGATAGATGCCGTTACTGTTAATCCAGTTTCATCTTCGTTAGTGATAGAGGTTATTTTACCTTTTGCAGCACTAAGTACCTCTGTACCAACTTCAGCATCAATTATTATAGCAGGATTGGTTCTAAATTGTTCCAGGGTTTCAAAATAAATGACTCTGTCCATGCTATAATTCTTAATAACATTACCGGTAACTGGCCATAATAAACCTTTATCAGGGTTAAAGTTTAGCGTTGCCGGCTGCATAACTGCTTGTACTTCTTCTTTTTTCGTTTCATTTACCGTTTGTGTACCAGTAGTACTTGCAGATTGTGTATTAGTAGCATTTGCAGATTGTGTATCAGTAGTACTTGCAGATTGTGCAGCAGAACCTTCTGCGTTCTCTGATGTTGCTGCTGTTTCACCAGATGCAGTGTTTTGTGGTTCATCATATACATCAAATTCCAGAAGGCTGCCATCCGTAAACGGAGTTTCAGAATCACCTTCTGCTACTTCCACCTGTCCGTTACCCACATTATTAGCAACGTCAGATGGATTTGTGTTATTAATGTTTGGTTGATCTGCATCTAGGTTACTATTATTTTCTCCATCAGCCACATCTGAAACAATCGGTCCATTTAAATCCGCTAAATTTTGATTTTTGTTTTTTTCAGATGCTCGATTAAGTCCCACCATTGCAATTGTTACGATTGCCAATGCACCAACACATAATAACGCATAAAAACTTTTGCTTTTAAAAAATACAGCTAAGTTGTTCTTTTTCATTGTTATCACCTCTAGGTATATTTTCACCAGAAATGATACTTTTATTCATTGTTACCAATCTTCATATGGTAACTTTTTTAAAAATATTAAATATACTATTTGAACTATAACTAGGCTATATAAAAAGTTAGCTTATTAAATTAGGACGCTTTGCCTAATATAGGTTATGCAGACCTTAGAAAGTAGTCATGGGATATATTTCTTGTTCCGTTGAAAAATTCTATGGTTCTAATACGATAGAAATCGCTTAAAACATATTTAAAAATTGCGAACTCCT